>CAZTDK010000760.1:0-3461 GCA_964611965.1 uncultured Binatia bacterium (SeqCode)
GATGTTCACGTTCGCATACCTGCTCCGAGGCCCCATGCCCGCGCCGCCGCTCCAGCGGGACCCGGCGCGCGCAGCGGCCTCATCCACCACTCAATGCTTGCACGATCTGCACCTCGTCCGTGGGATCGAGCGTCGTCGCTAGCTCGTAGGCCTGCTCGCGATTCACGAAAATACGGATGTGCCGGCGGATGTGATCCTGCTCGTCGACCATGCGGAAACGGATGCCCGGATAGCGCTGGTCGAGGTCGGCGAGCACCTCGGCCAATGTCGCACCACCGGCCTCCACCTCGCCACGTTGGCGCGTGTAAGAGCGCAGCGGTGTCGGAATCAGCACCTTCATTGCTGCTCGCCCCACGCGTCGTCGTTGGCGCCGGCTGTCACGAAAACACGACGGCGGGAAAACACGGAAGATGAGGGTGGGCATTCCGCTCTTTCGTGCTTCTGCAATTTGTGCGCTCGATCGCTTGTGCACGCCTCGGCCATCGTCAGCGTTCGGCCGCCTCCACGGCGTAGACGTGCGGCAGGCGGCTGGCAATGCAGCTCCAGCGCGCCCCTTCGTTGCGACTTGCCCACAGCTCGCCGGAGGTCGTCCCGAAGTAGAGGCCGACCGGGTCGTGCGCGTCGCCGGTCATTGCCTGGCGCAGGACGGTGAACCAGGCATCGCCCTTCGGCAGGCCGGCATCGAGACGCTTCCAGGTCTTACCGGCATTGCGGGTGACATACGCCGCCGGCTTGCCGTCGATGCTGACACGCGGCCACACCGTGGTGCCGTCCATCGGGAACACCCAAGCCGTGTTGGGATCACGCGGGTGTAGCACCATCGGAAAGCCGACGTCACCGACGGATTTCGGCATGCTGCTCCCGATGCGCGCCCACGTTTCCGACGGACGATCAAGGCGGTAAATGCCGCAGTGGTTCTGTTGATACAGCCGATCCGGAGCGGCCGGACAGAGACGGACGCAATGCGGGTCGTGAAAGGCGAGGTTCGCCGCGTCGAAGCCTTCGACGACCTCCAACCCCTGCACGATGGGTCTCCAGGTGCGGCCCTTGTCCTTGGATTCGTGCACGCCGCCACTCGACATGGCCAGATAGAGGTGCGCGGGATCGCGCGGGTCGATGACGACGGAATGCAGCTTTGGTCCATCCGGCGTGCCATCTTGCTCACCTCCCATCCAGGCGCGGTAGTCCGGATCATCGTTCACCCCCGGAACCGGCTCCCACGCATTGCCGCCGTCCTCGGAGCGAAACAGGCCCTGCGGGGAGGTGCCGGCATACCATGTGCCCGGCTCGCTCGAGTGGCCCGGCGTGAGCCAGAAGACGTGATCGACCGCGCGTGGCTTCTCACCGTCGCCCGCCTTGCGGAAGGCCGGCGGCCGCGCCGCTTCCTTCCACGACTTGCCAAGGTCCGTGGAGCGGAACACGGTCGGTCCCAAGTGCCCCGTCTTTGCGGCCAGCAAGAGCGTGCGCCGGTCACGCGGATCGAGCTGGATGTGATGCACGATGTTCCCAAGAAAATGCGGCCCGTCGCTCCGCCATCGCCGTCGCGACGCATCGCCGTGAAACAGCCAGCCGCCCTTGCGGGTGCCGACCAGCAAGACCACGTGAGCGGAGCTCACGCCCGGCCCTGTGCGCTTGCGCACGATCGACGCTGCCCCCTTCTTTGTCGGCTTCATCGTGGCTCCTTTACCACACATTGCGCAGCGGTTGACAAGGCCGAGGGCGCTCCAAGCGTTGACTGCAGCGCGCCACCGGGATTAGAGATCTGGCACAAAGGAGAAGGTGTCATGAGCCAGCCGGCGGCGGGTGTAGTGGATGCCGATGGTCACGTCTTGGAACCCATGAGCCTGTGGGATCGTCACCTGGATCCCCGGCATCGCGCCTACACGCCGCGCATCGTGCGCAACGACTGGGGACTGGACACCGTGTACGTTGGGGGCCAGGAAATCGTGACCGCGCCGCTTGGGCTGCTCGGCACGCCGGGCAGCAGGATGGACGAAGCCGATCCCGCGAAAAAAATTCCGTGGGAGCAGGCGCATCGCGGCGGCTTCGATCCGGTGGAGCGTCTGCGCGACATGGAGCTCGAAGGTATCGACAGCGCCGTGCTCTATCCGAGTATCGGACTCAACTTCTGGGCAATCGACGACCCGCTGGCAGCCGTGGCCCTGGCGCGCGCGTACAATGATTGGTTGGCCGCGTACTGCGGCGCGAATCCGCGGCGCCTGTTTGGCGCCGCGATGCTCCCGTTCCAGCATCCCGAGGCTGCCGTCGCCGAGCTCCGGCGCGCGGCACAAGAGCTACACTTCCCTGCGGCATTCATCCGCCCCAACCCGTGCCGCGGCCGTCACCTCGGCGATCCGGCCTTCGAGCCGGTGTGGGATACAGCCGAAGCGCTCGGCGTCACGATCGGCATTCACGAAGGCAGCTCGAATGTCATCCCGACGCTCGGTGCCGACCGCTTGTTCAATCCACTGTTGCTGCACGCTATGTCGCACCCCTTCGAGCAAATGCTGGCGTGCGCCACACTGATGGTCACCGGAACGATGGAGCGGCACCCGCATCTGCACTTTGTTTTCCTCGAGTCCGGAAGCGCCTGGGCCCCTTATTGGCTGTGGCGACTCGACGAGCAGGTTCACGGCTTCGGGCGCTACGCACGGGAGATGAAACTGCTGCCGAGCGAGTACTTCCAGCGACAATGTTGGATTTCCTTCGAGAGCGACGAAGCGACCTTACCGGCGCTGCTGCCGCATATCGGGGAGACGCGCGTCGTCTGGGGCTCTGACTATCCGCACCACGATGCCACCTTCCCGGGGGCGGTGAAGGAGCTCGTCGCCGCCGTTGGCGAGCTGCCGCTGCCAACCCGGCAGCGCATCTTGCGCGGCAATGCGACCGCGCTGTATCGCTTCAGTCCTGAGTGCGAGGAGGAGCCATGAGCACATCAAGCCCGCAAGCAGTCGCAGAAGCCTACTTCGCCGCCATCGGCGCGCGCGACGTGGAAGGAATCAAGCAGGTCTTCGCCCCGGCGGGTGAGTTGGTAACGCCGACGGGTACCTACGTCGGTCCCGACCACATCGCCGAGTTCTACGCTGGCCAGGCCTTTGCCGCACCCGATCTGCAGCCGCAAGTCGGACCGTTCCTCATCGACCACGAGCGTCTCGCCGTGGAAATCGTCTTACAAATGTATGGACAGAAGAGCCGGGTGGCCGACGTCTTTGAGATCCGCGACGGCCTCATTCAACGCCTGGCAGTGTACCTGGGCGGCCCGGCCGGCACTTGACGGATGTTTGCTGTGACCAAGGGGAGCGGGCAACTCAGAGAGGCCGGCCGCAGCCCTTAGCGCGCGCCCTGCCGATCGCTGCCCATTGTTCTCTCGGGCACGTCTTTCAGCCCGGCGAGCTGCATGCTCTTGGCCGTGTACCGCTGCGGCTTCGGAGCATATTTCTGCGTCAGATAGCTGCTGCCGA
>CAZTDK010000761.1:0-3456 GCA_964611965.1 uncultured Binatia bacterium (SeqCode)
ATCCGGCGATCGCCGCCTTGATCGCCGGTTGACCTTCAATTGAGGTTTTCGGGTTAAAAAGCCATGGCCGATGCGACGGCACGGCCCCGCAGTGTCCAGCGGCGGCCCTGTGCTCCGTTTGCACGCCCACTTGCGCCACAGCAGGCTCGCGGCTGCTGTGGCGCGCCGGCGAGGTTTGACGAACGCTTTGTCCGTGCCCTATACAGATTTGCGGGAGTTTTGTGAGGGTGCAGTGGGTTCGAGAAGCGTAGGGAAATTATGTCAACCGCACGCGCTATGATCTTGCTGGTGAGGGCACTCAACAAGGCCGCGAGGCGCGGTGGCAGCTCGCGCGGGGTACAGAGACCCGGTGGCGCCAGCCCAACTCGCGTTTGCTCGCGTTGCGATACAAGCTGGGGGTTTTCGTTCTGAATCACAGGACGAAAATACTCGGACGATTCGGTGTGTCCGTGGCCGCAACGCTGCTGATGCTTACCGCTGGCTGCGGTTCGGAGAGCGAGGAGCAGCAGCAAACATGGGTGGTGGGACCGGTGCCGGATGGGCCCGACGCGCCACGGGCGTATACCGAGGCGTTCGTGGAGGACAATCCCTTGGCACTGCTACGCCTGGACGACCTCGTTATCGATCACCTGGAGCCGACGTCGGCGGAAGACGGCGACACCTGCCCGAACCACGACGGGGTCGACTGCATTCCATACGTGGTCGAAGCGCCGACGCAGCTCGAGCTGTCGATCGCGAGCGACGTGGAGGAGCTCGGCGAGCTCGACCTGATCGACGCGGCGGGTACCAGGTTGGTTCAGCAGTTGCCCGGAGCGGATCCCGGCACTGCCGTGCTCGACCCCGGCTCGTACCGCATCGAGCTGCATCACGAATTCGCCGGCGATCCCAATGCGCCGGAACAGACAGTGTTCCTGCATCCCGATACGGCGAGCGACGGCGACGGGAGCCAAACGCCCGATGAGGGCTCTGTAGCACGGGCGGGGACGGCCGATACGCTTCCGACCGTCCGGGTGACAGCGCAGAAGAATTGCATCAAGTGCAATTTCTCCGGGAAACCGGGTGCGCTCCTGCAAGACGAGAACTTCGATGGCCTCGAGTTGACCGGCTCAAATTTCAGTGGCGCCCGGGTGGCGTCCACCACCTTTCGCGGTGCGAAGATGGCCGATTGTATCTTCCTCGACCTCTTCGGCCTGAACTCCGTGAGCCTGGAACGGGGACCCGCGTGGGACGTCGCCGTTGTCGATGCCGATTTTACCGGCGCGACGTTATCGCGGACGAATTGGTCGCTGCGCGCGGTTCCCGTGAGCAAAGCGCATTTTGCAGGGGTATTTCAGGGGGCGAAGCTCGACGGCAGCGTGTGGACGGGAAAGAGAAATGCCTTCAACCTGCTCTTCAATGCCGATTTCCGCAACGCCGACCTGACCGGCAGTGTGTGGGAGCAACAGCTGAGGTTGCTCACGCGCACGCCCAACGCGCGCAATCCGCAATGTACGTTCGAGGGCGCGGATCTAACCGGAGCGAAGTTCCCTGGAGAAATAAGGCAGGACCTGGCGCAATGTCTCTTTGACAAGGAACCGCAGTCGGGCACCATTACGACCTTACGCAATGCGGATCTCACCCTTGCCAACCTCGCCGGTACCACCATGGCGGATGCCGACCTCTCGAGCGCGACACTCGAGCAGACCAATCTGGAAGGAACCGATCTGTCGCGCGCCAAGCTGCTGGGGGCTAAGATTCCGGGAGTGCGCTGGCGCGGTGCCATCCTCGCGCAGGCAATGCTCGCTGGCATCTTGCCGCCGACGCTCAACGGCATCGATCTGACGAGCACTGACTTCACCGGAGTGGACTTCGCCGGGCTAGACCTGACGCGCACCGACCTGTCCCATGCCGTCCTCGATCCGGCGCCGCTCTTTGCCGGCGCCACGCTGAGTGATGGGGAGGCGCAGGGGGTGAACCTAGCGAACCATAAGTTTCCGGTACGGTTCGCGCAGTTCGAGGGCGCCGATCTGACGGGCGTCGACCTCAGCCAAACGGAGCTCTTCCAAGCTCAACTGACTGGGGTCATTCTCAACAAGGCCCGGCTGATCGGTGCGAACCTCAATTTCGCGGACCTGCACGGCGCGAAGCTGCGCGGCGCAACCTTGGGAATCCAGCCGGGGAAAGAGGGAGAAGCGGCGACGTTGCGCGGCGCCTTCATGACCGACGTCGACCTCACCGATGCCGATCTGCGCTCCTGCGATCTTACCGGGGCACATCTTTACGGCGATCAACAACAGACGCTGCTGGTGCGCACGCGGCTCGACTCGGCGAGCTTCGTCAACGCGATCTGCGCGGGCGCACGCTTCAGCGGCTCGCTGAACAATGCGGTGTTCGTCGGAGCCCAGCTCGTCAACACCGTATTCAATGGAGCCACTTTAACCGGCACGAAATTCAACGACGCGTACTTGCAAGGCGCGGATTTCTCCAGTGCCACGAGTGTGACTGGGGCGGTGCTGAGCAACGCCGCCGTGTCCGCGGTCCCCGGCGCTTGGACTTTTCAAGAACAGGACGGAACACCGTTCGTGGTCAGCTTCGGCGCCACGAAGCTTGGCGCGTTGGCGACCGATCGCTCGGTGCGCTGCCCAAACGGAGCGGGAGGGCCGTGTTGCGCGAGCGGAGATTTGACGGCGTGTCTCAAGGACAAACTCAAGCCGGTGAGCAACGGCCCGTTTCCGCCAGTGCCAGCCTGCGTGCCGACGGCACCGCGCTACGACAACTGTATTACCCCTGCGGCGACCATGACGCTGCGGCCAACAACCACGGCTACCCCGGGCACGACGTGATTCCTGGTCGGGGCCGCCATCTGTAGAGAGCGAAGGGACGAAAAGCATGACCCGAGACAGGAGGAGGCGACGGCGGAACGGCTGGTCACGCCGGGAATTCATCGCGGGGACGACGGCGCTCGGCGTGGCGGCCGGGTTGCCGGCGTGGCTGACCGGATGTGGATCGGAGGACTCCGGCCAACCACAAGGCACGCCGACGCCGACACCCGCGCCGACGGCGGTTCCAGAAGGGCCGCGGGAGGATTGCGATCTGCAGTTCGATCTTTCGTACACCCCCTTCGACGATCCCCGCTTGTCGGTGTTCAACAGCGCCGACGACGGCGTCCTCCTGCAGGATCAGACCGCTGCGACGCGAGCGGAGTTTCGCGACGAGATCCCGGCATTGGCCCGTGTCCCCGACACGTATCTCACGCACTACCTCGACGACGTCGACTTGCCCGCGGATGCGATGCAGTTGTTCGCGATCACCGGGACGATACCGGGAACCGGCGAGCGCGCACTGGCCGGGTTCAACATCCACGTGCCGACCGATGTCGTTGCCGACGTGGCGCGGAGCGCGCTGCTGAAAAACCGCCGTTTGATGCGGACGGCCAAGATGCGCTTCTACGATCTCGGGGCCGATCCGATGGAAGCC
>CAZTDK010000762.1:0-3448 GCA_964611965.1 uncultured Binatia bacterium (SeqCode)
GCCGTCGCAAGCACGCGACACGTCGGGGGTAGGGTTTTCCCCAATTGACAGTTACGCGAAATCGTCTGTATTCGGCTGCCCAACTTCGAAAGTAACGTCCTCAGCTCGCTTCAGGGATCCGACGGTCCCTCGGGGCAGGTGCGAGCTTCAGCGTAGTCACCTTTCAGGTCTACCTGAACAGTGGACCCTTAAAGGGAAAATCATGACAAAGCACGTGTGCAACGGGTGGGCATTGCTGACAATCATCATGCTCTCTCCGATTGGTGATGCCGTCGGCTCACACAGTCCACTGTCGCCGGGAGCCGCGATGATGAGGTTACCGTCCGTGTCTGCGGCGTCGATGCAGGTTGAATAGGTGGGACAGGCAACGCGCTTTGTCGCGGCCACACCTGCGAGCAGCCGATCGTCTGCTCTGGGCGTGGCTGTCGCGTGTCTGGTCCGGGTGGCAAGCGGCACTGGTGATCGTGCAGCCTCGAACGGTGATCAGTTGGCAGCGCGAACGTTTCCGTGACCATTGGACGCGCCTCAGTCGCCAAGGCAAGGTCTGGCGTCCGCCCGTGGGCACGGAGGTGCGTAACCTGATCCGGAAGATCTCGCGGGCCAATCCGGCCTGGGGGTCTCCCCGCATCCTGGGCGAGTTGGCAAAGCTCGGCCTCACGGTGGCGAAGTCGACGGTGGACAAGTATCGGGTGCGCGCGTCGGCGCCGCCGTCACCCACCTGGCGAGCGTTTCTGGCCAATCATGCCAAGGACCTGGTTTCAGTGGACTTCGTTACGGTGGCCACGGTTCGCTTCGAGATCCTTTACGTGCTTGTCATCCTGGGCCACGACCGCCGCGAGGCGAAGCACTTCAACATCACGGCCCATCCCACGGCGCAGTGGACAGCGCAACAGGTGGTGGAGGCCTCCCCTGGGAGACGGCACCGCGCTACCTGCTGCGCGATCGGGACGGTGTCTACGGGGGCGCGCCTTTCGCGAACGAGTGGCGGCCGTGGGCATCGAGGAAGTGCTGAGCGCCCCGCGCAGTCCCTGGCAGTCCCCGTACGTCGAGCGTCTGATCGGGGGCATCCGCCGCGAGTGTCTGGACAACGTCGTGGTCCTGCACGAGCGCCAGTTGCGGCGGATCCTGACCACGTACTTTGCGCATTATCACCGCTGGCGGTGTCACCAGGGGCTGGAGATGGACTGCCCGGAGCCACGATCGATTCAAGGGCGCGAGCACGGAACAGTGGTCGAGGTCACCGAGGGCGGCGGCCTCTACCGGCATCACGAGCGCCTGGCGGCGTAAGGGCTGGCCCGGCAGCTCACAGCACAGGCGCCTACCGGTCGACCATGCGGGCCCTGCCGAAGGATGGGCGCTCGCCAATACCGTCCGCCGAGATCAGCGCAGGCCGCTTTGTCGTTCACCGTCTATCATCGTCGCGCCCCACTGGGCATCGTTGATCTCGTGCTGAACGCGGAAAGCCTACCGACATGAGTTTTCGGGACGGACAGGGTCGCTGCGGCTGGCCGCCAGTCCGACGGGCTACTCGCCGCCGCGAGTTGGAGGGGTGCGTGCCGCGCTGGCGGGGGGGATTTCACGACCGCGACAGGTGCTTGCCGTCATGAAGTTCCGTAGCGCGCACCGCTGCCCCACGGAGCATCCCCGCAAACACTCGGCCGTGTAACGGGTAGACGGCGTACCAGTAGAGAAGGCCGAGCAAACCAATGGGGTCGAACACCGCCGTCTGGCGAATCATCGTGCCGTCGCCGTCGGGCTCGACCTCGAACTCGAGCCAGGCGCGTCCGGGAAGCTTCATCTCCGCGACCAGACGCAGCCGGCGGTCCGGCTCGGAGGACTCGACACGCCAGAAGTCGACGGTATCTCCCACCGCCAGCTCCTGCGGGTGGCGGCGACCACGCCGCATGCCCACCCCACCGAACAACAGATCAATGAAACCACGCAATCGCCACAACCAATTGCCGTAGAACCAACCATTGGCACCGCCGATGCGCTGGATGGCAGCAAACGCTGCGGCCGGAGTTACCGGCACTCGAACAGCCCGCGAATCAACCAAGCGCGTCCCGAAGCGCATGCCGCCCCACGACGGCGGGAGTCCGGCCGATGAGATGGCGTCGGACCAGCGAGTCGCGGCATATTCCTGATCTTCGTTCAGCATCGCCCGCTGGATGGCCTGGGGGAGGCCCATCGGGTGGATTGGAAAGACCTGCAACGCGCGATCGTCGTGCACCGTGGTTTCGTTCTCGACGCTTTCGATCAGCTTACGCCCGATGCGGGCATACACCGGCGTGGTGAGCCCCAGCCACAAGCTCGATAGCCGTGGAGTCAGGAACGGTACGGGAATCATCAACCGCCGCAGCCCGCGCTGCCGCGCGTACTCGTTCATGATGTCTGCGTAGGATACGCGGTCGGCGCCACCGATCTCAAAGATACCGTCGTGTCCACGCGCCAACTCGATCGCCGCCAGCAAATAGTTTAGCAGGTCCTCGATCGCGATCGGTTGAGCGGGGGTGCGCACCCAGCGCGGGCAGAGCATCACCGGCAAGCGCTCGACCAGCGCGCGAATGAGCTCGAAGGACAAGCTGCCCGACCCCAAGACTATCGATGCACGCAACTCGACCACCGGTACACCGCTTGCCCGCAGCGCCTCGCCCGTCTCGTGCCGGCTCCGCAAGTGTGTCGACAGCTGCCCCTCCGCGCCGCCGAGCCCACCGAGATAGATGATGCGCTGAACACCGGCGGCGCGCGCCGCTCTGCCGAAATTGGTGGCTGCTATCCGATCCTGCTCGGTGAAGTCGCCGGTCGAGCCCATCGAGTGCACGAGGTAGTAGGCCGTGTGCACGCCGGCGCAGGCCGATGGCAACGAGGCCGCGTCGAGGCAGTCGCCTTTGACAATCTCCGTATCGGGGCCAACCCGCGACGCCAGAAACTCCGGACGCCGCGCCACACAGCGCACGGTGTACCCGGCGGCGTGCAAGGCCTTCAACAGCCGGCCGCCGACATAGCCAGTAGCCCCGGTCAACAAGATCAGCGACTTTGCGGAGATAGTGGTCATGGCCGCACGTCCAGCTCACGTCCGGCGCGATGCGCCGCTTTTCTTGCGCCCGATCTCGTCCAGCGCAGCAACAATGGTCTCAGCTGACAGGTGATCACCGGCTTCCTCGCTGAGGTAGGCGAAAGTCGACCCAGCCAAGCACGGAGCAGATGTGCTCAAATGAGAAAGGCCGACACTCGCCTTCGTTCATCAGCCACTCACGTCTCGGGATCAGATGTGCTGGTTCGGTCATTCCCCACGTGGCTGAACAGCGGTGTGCGCCGGTAACGGTCAGATTTCGACCCAGCCATTGGGTTGAAACTTCCAGACGAGCGCGCGCGCTCGTTGCTGAGAGGCAGGGTCCAATCTCGGATCGAACTGCCAGCGTCGGAGAGTGGCGAGCGCTTCCATCTG
>CAZTDK010000763.1:0-3427 GCA_964611965.1 uncultured Binatia bacterium (SeqCode)
TCGCCATCGCCGATTGGTACAAGCGCCGTTACAACGTCGATCTCGATGCCGACACGGAAACGATTGCCACCATCGGCTCCAAGGAAGGGCTTGGCCACCTGGCGTTGGCTATCCTCGGACCCGGGGACGTTGTCTTCTGCCCGAGCCCGACCTATCCGATCCATCAGTACTCGGTGATCATTGCCGGTGGCGACCTGCGCAGCATCCCATTGATCCCCGGCGAAGATTTCTTTGCGCATCTCGTCGAAGCGATGCGGCAGACCTGGCCGAAGCCGAAGCTGCTGATCCTCAACTTCCCGGCGAATCCCACAACCGAGGTCGTCGATCTCGAGTTCTTCCGGAAGATCGTCGATTTCGCGCGGGAGCACTCGTTGATGGTCATCCACGATCTGGCCTACGCCGACCTGTCGTTTGACGGCTACGAGCCGCCGAGCTTCCTCCAGGTCCCGGGCGCCAAGGACATCGGAGTCGAATTCTATACGCTCTCGAAGAGCTACAACATGCCGGGCTGGCGCGTCGGCTTCGCCGTCGGCAATCCGGCGATGATTGCGGCGCTGGCGCGTCTCAAGAGCTACATGGACTACGGCATGTTTCAGCCGATCCAGGTCGCGGCGATCGCGGCGCTGAACGGTCCGCAAGATTGCGTCGAGGAGATCCGCGTCCTGTACAAGGCACGCCGCGATGTGCTGATCGACGGCCTCAACCGCATCGGCTGGCACGTTACCAAGCCCAAGGCGACGATGTTCGTCTGGGCCCGCATTCCCGAAGAGTTCGAGACCATGGGCTCTCTCGAGTTTGCGACCTTCCTGCTGCAAGAAGGCAAGGTCGCCGTGTCACCCGGCATCGGCTTCGGCGAGTATGGCGACAAGTATGTCCGCTTCGCCTTGATCGAGAACGAGCACCGCACGCGTCAAGCTATCCGCGGCATCCGTCGCGCCCTTGGCGGTGGCGGACAAGCAAGCATCCGACAAGTCGGCTAAGGCGCATTGCCCGTGAGATAACCGGCATCGTGCCAAGATCGCATCCTTCGAGACGACGCCTGAAGAGACGGCGCCTCCTCAGGATGAGCGGAAACCTCGATGTTCCCTGACAAGACACCGCTCACCCTGAGGCCGCATCTTCTCAGCGGCCGTCTCGAAGCATGTCCTGTGCCTGTCGAAGGGGGTGCCTGCCATCGCGGACGATCCTAGGCGGCACAGCCGCCTGCGGGAGAGGGCGCCACGCCACGCGCGGTTGGCTCGCTGCCGGCATCTACTTATGATGCATCAGTGACACGATGTTGGTGGAATGATGAGAACGATAGCGAAGAGGGCGCAGGTGGATCGTGAAGTTCGCGTCGGGTTGATCGGCTTCGGCACGATCGGCACGGGAGTCATCAAGCTGCTGCAACGCCAGCAGGCGCAGATCCGCTCGCGTCTCGGCGCGCGGCTCAGCTTGGGGCGCATTGCCGATATCGATCTGACCACCGAGCGGGGAGTGAAGGTCGACCGCCGGCTGCTGACGAACGACGCGTTGTCGCTCATCGATGATCCGCAGATCGATATCGTCGTCGAGTTGATGGGCGGGTACGACACGGCGCGCCGCTTCGTGCTGCGCGCCGTGGACAACGGCAAGAGCGTGGTGACGGCCAACAAGGCGTTGCTGGCGGTGCACGGGCTCGAGATCTTTCGCGCCGCGGAGAAGGCGGGTGTCGATATCGGCTACGAAGCTAGCGTCGGCGGCGGCATTCCGATCATCCGCACACTCAAGGAAGGGCTCGCCGCCGATCGCAATTGTGCCATCTACGGCATCGTCAACGGCACTTCGAATTACATCCTCAGCACGATGACCCAGCAAGGCGGCGAGTTCGCCACGGTCGTGAAGGAAGCGCAACAGCAGGGCTTGGCGGAGGCGGATCCGACCTTCGACGTCGACGGCATCGACGCGGCGCACAAGCTGACGCTGCTCATCCAGCTGGCGTTCGGCAGCGCGGCGCGGTTCAAGGACATTCCGGTCGAAGGCATCCGCCACGTCAGCCAGCTCGACATCAGCTTCGCGCGCGAGTTCGGCTACGTCATCAAGCTCCTGGCCATCGCGAAACAAGACGGCGAGCAGATCGAGGCGCGGGTGCACCCGACGATGGTGCGGCGCCAGCACCTGCTCGCCGACGTCAGCGGTGCGTACAACGCCATTGCCGTGCAGGGTGAAGCGCTCGGTTCCAGCATGTACTTCGGTCTGGGCGCCGGCATGATGCCGACCGCCACAGCGGTGGTTGCCGATCTCATCGAGGTGGCGCGCAACATCGTCAGCGGCAACCGCGGGCGCGTTGCGCCGCTGGGCTACCCGTTGGCACAGCAGCGCCAGGTACGTATCCGGCCCATCGAGGATCTCGATAGCGAATACTACCTGCGCTTCATGGTCGTCGACCGCCCCGGTGTGCTCGCCAAGATCTCCGGCATTCTGGGAGCCCACGACATTTCGATTGCCTCGGTGATCCAGAAAGAGCGCGAGCACGGCGCCAGCGTGGCCATCGTCATCCGCACGCATCAGGCGTTGGAACGCAACCTGCGGCGCGCGCTCCGCCAGATTGATCGCTTGCCGGCGGTGCGCGGCAAGTCGGTACTCATCCGCATCGAGAACAGTCTCGGACAGTAGCGACCCCACCCGGCGGGCTCAGAGCCATGCCAGTGAGTTAGAGATCGTCCGCGATGGCAGGCACCCCCTTCGACAGGCTCAGGACATGCTTCGAGACGGCCGCTGAGAAGATGCGGCCTCCTCAGGGTGAGCGGTGTGTTGGCCGGGAGCGTTGAGGTTTCCGCTCAAGAGCCTCAGCATAAAACACGGACTCGACTTTCGTTGCGAGTTCCCGCGTCCGGCGGGATTGGCTGCGTGCTCGCCACCGATGTCGGCGTGCGCCGGCGGCGCGTTGGCACGCTCGGCTTCGGGCGCTCGAACAGCGTTGCGTGCAGCCGGTGCGCGCCTTCGTCTTCAGCGGCGCCGGCGCGCCGCTTGAGCGCGGCCACTTCGGTGGTCCACAGCCGCGCCAGGGCATCGCGCCGGTGTCGGGCGGCGCGCACGACGGCCTGCTGCTTGGCCACCAGCTTCAATCCTTGTTCGACCGCCCCAGCGGCCTGGTCGGCCCGCTGCGCAACCTTGAGCGTCTCCGGGCGCAATCGCTTGGCGCGCCTGACGGCGGCAACCACCGCATGGATCGTCTTGGCTTCGCCGGCGTACGGCAAGCGCACCAGCGAGCTCAGCGGCGGCGTGCCAGGGCGGCGAAAGGGTTGATCCGCGACCAGCCATCCAGAACCAGCGCCCGCGCGTCGGCCAGCCGCGTCTTGATGGTCCGCGTATCCATCGTCGCCGCGGCGGCCAGGATGGACGCGCCGGCCTTGAGCTGAGCCCGGAAACCCCAGTTAGGGAGAGTTGAAAGAAGCGCATCGTTCTG
>CAZTDK010000764.1:0-3419 GCA_964611965.1 uncultured Binatia bacterium (SeqCode)
CCACTACATCGGATACCATATCAGCGCGCCGGCGAGAGATGCGTTGCACGCGCCAATTCCCGGAAACCTCTTCCCCAAGAACTGGGTCATCACTATTGATGACGTCCACATTACCAGCGGCGGTGACGACCCAGAGAACTTCCTGATCAAAAGGGCCGTAAGCGTGCTCAATCCGGCACAGGCGAATACCGAGGCGGGGCCGACACTTCCCGATCGGCATTACCTGCGCTACTCGGCGGCGCTCGGCACGCAAAGTGTCGGCCCGCTGGTGAACGGCAAGCCGGTGAAGCCGCCCAAGCACGTGAAGCGCATCTGGGACCTCGCCAACCAGTTCGGAACGATCAAGGTGCTGTCGAAGAAGCTGAGCGCCGTTTGGGTACCAGCCAACGTCGGCCTCGGCGCGTCGCCACCTGCGGCGGGAGATGCGCCGCATTTTGCCTGCTACACGATTGCGGCCACAACGGACCTCACCGACCAGACGCCGGCCGGCCGCAATGGGAAGGGGAAGTTCCGCAAGGATCTGCAGGGATTCTTCCGCGATCAACTCTTCGACGACTGCGCCAAGCTGAAGGACGGTGTGACGCCAAGCTTTCAGGGGAGCCCGGTGCAGGGCATGTGCCTGCTAAACCTTTTGAAACCCTTCCTGCTGTGCGACCCGATGAGCAAGAGCGCGGTGCAACCGCCGCGCAGCACCAGCGCGATCATCAACGGCTCGACGGCAGTGACCACCAAGAGCCTACTGTGCTACCGCGTCGGCACCGCCACGGCATTCCGGAGCAGCGCTACCGCGGCCTTGGCCGGGGTGAGCGTCGGTACGAAGATCAAGCCGGCGCAGGCGCCAATCGTGAAGCGCCGGGTGGCGTCAGGGAGCGGGGTCTACACCGGTCCTGGCAACCTGTTCCCCGGGCCGGCGCAGGTCAACGAGACGAGACGCGAGATGGTGTGCATTCCGACGGACGTCAACGGCGCGACACCGGCGCCGTAGGGCGTTTCATGCACATTCCGTAGGGTCAACTTCCGGTACCCCACCGGTGCCATGGGTCGTAGATCGTCTGGCCGCGGCCGAACGCACGCGCTCGGCCACGATCTGCCCGTCCTGGCAGATGACGATCCCCTCGGCATAGGCGTGCAACCTCGACACCCGCCGAACAATGCCACGCCGACGATGATCCAGTCACCCATGCTGTATCCTGAGCGAAGATCGGTGAGAGCCAACATCACGACGCCAATCACAAACGCGTGGGTCAGCCGAGAATGAGGTGCCCGTTTGGCGGTCGTCGGGTTCCTAGCCCGATACAGTCGGTTGGCGCGGCCGGACTACGACGCCGACGGTGTCCTCGACGCCGATGAGCGCGCGCACGGGACCGATCCGTACGATCCGTTGAGTCATCGATCCGGCAGCTGGATTCGGATTTTAGAGGCGCCGCCGCTTTCACTCAATGGCGTCGGCTCACCCGGCAACGACTCGCGGGAAATACGTGGAAAGTCAGAAATCAAACCAAGGTGCGCACGCCATAGCGGGCTTGGGCTGTCTTCGAAAGAAGACCGGAAATGAAAGTTGGAGTGTCAGGATGCAACCAGACACGGTCGCTGGTTGCATCCCAAGGTCGACTTACTTAGTGGCCGGAACCGGCGCGGAGTCGACATTCTTCGGCGGCCGTGCGCCTGCGTTCCCGTGGCTGTGCCTCTTACCCGACTTGTGTTTCTTCGCCGGTGCCGCCTGATCACCGTCGGCCGGCGCGGCATCGCCCTTGGCCAGTTGCATGTGCTGTCCGGTCGCTGCCGTCGGATGAGTCTGTGATGCGGCATTCGCCGTCGCGACCATACCAGCCAGTGCCATGATTCCTGCCCCCAGGATTAGCTTCCTGTTCATGAACTGCACCTCCATGTCTGGTGAGATGCGACAGCCGCTGGAAAGGTTAAATCGCACATCACGGAATGTTCCCCCGGTCAACTATTTGCCGAGGCATCGACGCGTCGCACCCGGAGCCGGATGCGGGCGGCGCGAGCTCGCCGCAACGGGATCTTGAGCCCTACGTCCCTTCCTTCATCCCCGTTGATCGAAAAATCTTCATTTGACAGATAAACTTCGCCCGAAGATATTACGGTCCTCTCGGAATGCGTTCCGCTCACAACGGAGGAGCTCTGCCATGTTTGTTCGCACTTTGACGTTTGTGTTGATGCTGTTCCTGGCTGCAGCGGTTCAGGCAGCAACGTGCGGTAACGGAAACCTCGAGGCCGGCGAGCAGTGCGACGACGGGAACGCGGTGTCGGGGGATGGCTGCTCCTCGAGCTGCCAAGTTGAGGCGGGGTGGACGTGTGCCTCCGCCAATGCTGCGTGCTTCGCCAAGCAGTGCGGCGATGGGATCGTCGCAGGGAACGAGCAGTGCGATGACGGCAACACGACGTCGGGCGACGGGTGCTCGGCGACCTGTAAACTCGAGTCCGGCTTCGCCTGCGTGAACCAGGGGGCACCTCCCAAATCCGTATGTCACGCGACTCATTGCGGTGACGGGGTCAGAGAGGGCTTCGAAGAGTGCGATGATGGCAGTGTGGTTCCTTACGATGGCTGCTCATCCACATGCAGGACCGAGCCTGCGTGCGCCGGCGGCACGTGCACCGCAACCTGCGGTGACGGAGTGAAGTTTCCCCAAGAGCAATGCGACGACGGCAACAAGGTGGATGGGGACGGTTGCAGCTCCACCTGTACCACCGAATCCGGCTGGACCTGCTCCGCAATCACTCAGTCGAGCTCCGGGGTGGCCATCCCCATCCTTTATCGCGACATGCTTTACAGCGGCACTACCATTCCGGGCCAGGGACACCCCGACTTCAATTCCTTCGGCTGCGGGGTGGTCACGGGGCTGGTGCAGTCTACGCTCGGGGCGGACAGCGAGCCGGTGTTCGGTCCCAACGGTACATCCTGCTTGACCAATGCGCCCGACTTCTGCTGGTGGTATCACCAGACGGGCTGCAGTGGCGGGGGAAGCACCAACCCCTACGACAGGTTGGTCTATCTCGATCAGAGCGGTAATCCGACGACGCTCACGCTCAGCGGTATTCAGTTCAGCAGCACGCAATTCTATCCGATCGACAACCTCGGTTGGAATGCGGGGGCAAATCCGCAAACGGGCAGCGACTGCGGCGGCAGCACGGGGCACAACTTCTCGTTCACGAGCGAACTCCACTACCCCTTCACGTACCACGCCGCATCTTCGCCGACGTTGTCGTTCACCGGCGACGACGATTTCTGGGCCTTCATCAACGGCCATCTCGCCATCGATCTCGGGGGCGTTCACGGCTCGACGACCGGTAGCGTGACTCTCAACGCCGCCACTGCCACCTCGCTTGGTCTCGTCGACGGCGGCACGTACTCGATCGATGTCTTCCAGGCCGAGCGCCACACCTGCGCCTCGGAC
>CAZTDK010000765.1:0-3418 GCA_964611965.1 uncultured Binatia bacterium (SeqCode)
GGAGGCTGAAGCCGAGGCGACCGGCGATGGTGAAGGGCTTGGCCCAGTTCCCGAACTTCAGGCGCTCGACACCCGCACTGGCGAGTCGTGTATATTCCGGCAGCCGCGCGATACGGCCCACGTAGGCCACCGCAGGCAGGTAGCGCGGATCACCGACGGCACCGCGTGCGTCGACCGCTGCCGCGTAACGCATCAACCAGTCGCGCATCTGGGCGTCGCCGGTGATCGAGTGGGTGTACGCGATCGCTTCCGCGAGGATGCCCATTTTCCAATCCCCACCGCTGCCAACTTTGCCGCCATCAAGGTGGTCCGGCGGGTGGGCCCGCATGCCGCGGCGTGCGTAGTCGATGGCCGCGGCCTTGTAGCGCTCGTCGCCGGTCGCCTCGTACATGGCAACGAGCGCAATCTGCGGCCAACCGAACTGACGCGGATTGCTGATCAGCAGGAGACTGGCGCGCAGCCGCTGGACGAGATAGTCGGCGATGCCGCGTGCCGCGTCGAGACTGCGCGCGTCGCCCGTCAGGTAATAGTAGGACAATAGCCCCTCGGTCCACGTGTGCCCGAGGTCGACCCCACCGAGTTCGAAGGTGAAGTGTAATGGGTCTTTCGGGTGATTCATGCCGACCAGACCGGGGCGGCTGCCGGCATAGTAGATGTGATCGACATCGGTGAAATGCCGCGCCGCCGCAACCATGCCATCATAGTATGCGGGCTCTGCGGTCGCCGCGTATGCCAACGCCAGCACCTGGGTCGTGTCGTACTCGAGGTTGCCCCACGCATCACACCCTTTGGTGGTGTCGTGATAACCTGGAAAGTTCCAGTCGCCCCAGTTGAACATGCCGTAGAATCCGCGCCGGGGCCGCTCCCCAGCCGCAGGGCGGGCCTTCTCAGCGATCGCGCCGGAGGGGGGAACGCAGCGGACCTGCTCGCTGTCGTCCCAGCGCTCAACGTCGGCACTGGCTTGATAGCGCCGGTATGCGGCACCAAGCTCGCGCAAGAATGGGTTGACCATGGCTGATGGACTGATGCTGTTGCGCAACGCGTGCGTCGCCACGATCCATTGCGGATCCATACGCGCAACCAACGGTTGGCTTAGATCGCCAAGCATCGTAGCACTCGGGGCCTGCCCCCCGTGGAACAGCAGGACCATCTCATGCGTCTTCGCCGCACCCATCCCAACCCTTGCCGGTCGCGCTTCAGGCGCCCACAAGTTGTACGTCAATCCCGTGGAACGCAGTTGAAAGCCTTGCGGATATTCCTGCCAGAAGTAGCGGCTGACAATGGCGACACCGCGCGTGGCATCGTGCAGGTCAACCCAGCCCGCCGCATGACGCGGCTGGCGGCTGTCGCTCGCGCCGCCGGCACCCGTACTCAAGGTCTCGTTGTCTTCCTGCACGAGCGAGAACCCGTTGGCCGGCAGCGCGGCAGCCAGCGGGGCGCCGCCCTCGATTCCCACGCTGTACGCCGCCTTCCCATCGAGCGCCATGGGCAGGTCGATACCGATCTGGTGCACGAATATGTAGGCTTCGGGGCTGTGCTGCTCGATGCTGTGAAACACGCGGACGAAGGATTGGCTGGCGAACACGTCGACGCGCACCACGTAGTCGAAGCCGCTACCGTAATGCCCTCGCAGCTCGATGCGGCTGCGCAACGGCCCAGCTTCGGCAACCTTTATCTCCTGCGGCATCTGCGCCTCGACACGCTTTCCGTCGATGGTGAGAAACGAGGCAATTGGTCCAAGGTTCTGCGGCACGCCATTGAGACGAACGTGCTCAACGATGGCGAACCGCGATTTCGGGATGTCGAACTGCAGCGGGCCGCTGTCGATCTCCAAACGGTCCCCCGCGTCGCGCACGGTGACGGCGCCCGCGCCGCGCCCTGGTGGCGCGGGCGGTGACGATTTCGGCTCGACGGCAAAGCGACGTTCTTGTCCGGCATGCAGATCGACTTGCCAATCGAGCAATACCCAGCGCGCACTGCCGTCCGGCCAACGGCTCAGGACACGCGTTTGTACAGGTATCGCCGCACCTCCCGCCGTTGCGACGCCATCGATGACACGCAACGCCGCTGCGTCACGCAGGCTCCCTTCCGGAAACGGCACACCCGCCGTGACCGGCCAGCGTGTGCGCGCTATACCGGCGGGCTCTTTGACGGTGAGTGTAAGCGCTCCACTTCCAGGCGATGTCGCGGCGGCAGATGCCTGGCGCACCGATCTCGTGCGCGCCCAGCTGCACCCCGCCAGCAGCCACGCCTCGAGCAGCAATACCAACATGACCCCCAACACACGGCGTGGCATCGACTGGAGGTTACCATCGATGCCGCGGAAACGACAGGCACTATGGAGTGCAGGGCTCGGGGGCTCGGGGGCTTGGGCTTGGGAAACGCTTCCTTGGGTCCTCGATCCCAGCTTTCGACTAGACATACATTCGCGCTGCGTGCTAGGAGCGCTGCCACACGTTTGGACGGGGAGCCTATATATGGATGATGAGCAACTCTTGGAAAAGCTCAAAGCGCTGACGGTGTGGAGCGGCCATCGTGAGATGTCGATCGAAGACGTCGCCGCGATTCAGCCTGGACTCGGCCGCATCATGCCAGAGGTGGGCGCGCGCACCTGGAAGCTCTACTACGCCGCCAAGGCCGAGAACTGGCCGCTCGCCACGTTTCAAGCCAAGGAGATCATGGGACTGATGGAGCTCGGGGCCTTCACGCGCCCGAAGCACGAAGAAGCGTTGAACAAGTTCATGGAAGAAAACTGGAAGCCGGTCCAAGACGCGATCAACAAGAAGGACTTCGCCGCCTTCGAAGCCGCCTTCCACCAGGCAGTGGACGCCGGCAACGCGTATCACGACCTGAAGGACAAGCCGTACATCGTATGGAAGCTGCCCGAGACACCGCCGCCGGATCTCGATCTGCGTCCGCGCAAGAAGGCGTAACCCAGGACGCACGCCCGTGATCGTGAGACTCACACGGCGGCAAGCCCTGAAGTGGGGTTTGATTGGCGGCGCTGCGGTGGTCGTCCCAAGCAGCCTGCTTGGCTGCGGCGAGGACACCCAACCGGGACCGTCACCAACGCCCACAGTGCCACCCACACCCGAGTTGACGCCGACACCCGGAATAACACCAACGCCGATTCCAAGCTTCCTCACCGAGGAAGAGCAACGCATCCTCACCGCAATCACCGGGCGGATCATCCCAACCGATACGGCACCGGGCGCCATCGAAGCCGGAGCGGCCGAGTACATCAACCGCTTACTGTCACTCGTTCCCTCCGATGAGGATCCGGCGGCGAATGTGTTTGGTGGGGGGCCATTCAGCAATCGCAATCCGTACCCCGATCCGCAGACCGGGACCCCCTCGACGCAATTTCCGTCCGATCACTTCAGCCAATTCCTCCCGCTCACTCGTCTCCAGCTCATGA
>CAZTDK010000766.1:0-3415 GCA_964611965.1 uncultured Binatia bacterium (SeqCode)
GCCCTCCATTTCGCCTTCGAGGAAGACAGCGGCTTCATGCACTACCTCCGGTTTGCACGGCCCGCCTTGGTCCCCGGGATCGAGCGGCTACAGAGCGCGCACCGGGAGATTCTCGCGGTCCTGACGAGGGTGTCGACCGAGTTGAATAACGGACTTTCCGGCATCGATGTGCGCGCCACCATCGCCGCGGTTCTCGAGCATCTTGCGAACCACGAACTCGATGAACGGGAGCTTCTGCGCTCGGCACTTCTCAGCGGCTAGGCGGCGCCGAACCAGCGTCGGCTCCTGAAAACGCCCGAGCCGTCGCCTGGCACCGGCGGGCTTGTCGCGCTTACCGGCGTCAGCTCTTCCGCAAACCGGGACGGCCCCGAACCGACGAAAAGCCGCGCGAGTTGATTGCTCGCATGGTCAAGGAGAGCCAGTGGCGAGTGCCAAGGATCCGTCTTTCAACATTCATTCAGCCCCTGTGAACACAGTGAAGGGCTCAATCCGGCGGACGAATGCCCCGAGGAGCGCTGGCATCACCCGCTGTTGGCTTGCATACTGGGCGAGCGCACGCCGCTTGACGATAACCTCCTTGTCAGTGAGCGTAAGGACGACGCGAGGCAAACCGCGCGAGGGCAGGTTGGGCGGCAAAGGCACTTGTGCGTCCGCAGCGGGTACCGAGGGATCGCTCGTGTCCCACCCGCGTGGCCAGTCAGGCCAATGGACCAGGTACGCCAAGAGGCGAGGCGTCGCCCGGTGCGCCCCTTCCCGTCCGCACGTGAATTCTCTGACCGCCAGCAGTGTGAAGTTCCCGCTCGCACGATGATCCGGATGCTTGTCGAGCGGATCGGGGAACGCAATCATCGTTGGCTGCAGCTCGCGAAGGCAATGCACCAGCGCCGCCTGGAGATCATCGCCGTCATAGCGGGCATCTGGGTGCTCCGCGTCGGGGTACGGTGGCTCTAGGGCCCCGGTTGTTGGCGAGCGTTCCGGGTGCGTCCGCCGCCGATACGCAGTCAAGAGCGGCGCGATCCCCCCATCGGGAAAACCCAGAAGATGCTCCGCACGTACGGCATCGTCACCCAACTCGCGGAGTGCGAGACGCGCCTCACGCAGCCGGCGTCGACCATATGCGACATACTCCGCTGGGCCTGGCCGCGCCCGGCCGGTCTCGTGCACCACCGCTTCGACGTAGCCATCCCCGGCCGTTACGAGCACCACCCAGACACTGCCGCCACGCTCGATCACCCGCTCGATCAACGCCCCGGCCCCGAGCGTCTCATCATCGGGGTGTGAGGCGATGACGACGAGACGCTCCCCAGGATTTACATCGAGTGGTCTCGGCTGGGCGGAACCCATGACGGTGGTCATCAGTGTTGCCGCAGCGACAATGCCTCGCGTCAATACCAGGCAAACGACGCCCGAGAGCGCTGCGAGCACACGGTAGCGACATCGGGCGGATTGGCATGGCATGCGGAGAAGGTGCAGCATGGAACTTGCCACCGGTTTCCCTGTTGACGGACGTGAGGCTTCGGCCAGGAGGCTTCGCAATCGCAACAAGCGGCATGCGCCGCCATTCGCCGGGATAGGGCTCACGTACTTGCGTGGACCGGGTGCCCTTGGGGTGCGGTTTTGTCCGCAAGTGTGAATCGGCGTACGGGCTTGACCCCGATCGGCGTTCAAAGCTGACCCATCCCGTCATCGTCTGCCCAGCGGTGTAGACGAAGTTACACACACCTAAAGGGGGTGCAGACAAAATGGCACCCCAGGCGCCCCCACGTTCGTAAGTGCGCGACAGCAAAGCGATGACCGTCGGGTTGGTAGCCCGCCGCCCGCGGTCTCTTCGGTGTCAGCTTTCGGTGCCGCGCCACATCGGCTTCGACGAACCGCTGGTCGAACGGCTGGCGATCATGACGGTGCGCACCCCAGACGGTACCGGCCTACGCGGCGCCGCTGAAGTAGCCTTGGGTGCGGGGCGGGTCGGTGCGCTTACCCGATCATCGCCTTGAGCTTGCTGAGCGGCAGCACCTTCACCTTGCGGCGGGCAGGCTTGGCCGCCACGTTCATGGTTTCCCCAGGTTTGAATGGATTTGGGACGCCTCTTCTGGCTGGACGGGCCGGGGTCTGGACAACTTTGACCTTGAGCAATCCCGGAAGCGTGAACATCCCCACGGACTGTTTCGCAATGTGTCGCCCAATCAGAGCTGCCAATGCCTCCAGTACCCGCGCCACCTGTTTCTTGGGCAGCTCGGTGCTGGCAGCCAACTCGGCCAGTAGTTCGCTTTTGCCCATCGCCTTGTCGAGCTTCGTTGCCTTCTTCGCCATCACATCCTCCCGTTCGAGCCAAAGGAAATGGGGGTATTTACTCATGCTTTCCGCCGGCGCGCAATCCAACGAGGTCCCGAGCCGTTTTGTTGCCGCCGCGCAGGCCACAGCCGGGTCGAGGTGCGCTCGTGGTTGCAGCGGTGGCGGACCTGTGATTTTGCGTCGCCACGGTGGCAACGCCGAGAAGCGCACGGCGCGGGGTGGGTAAGTGCGGGACAGGAAGCGACGCGAAGACGCGCAGACGATAGCGGAGCGACGCGAGGTCTGGCGCACATTGCTGGGCCGTGCGCGGGCCTACCCCGGCCCGCTTGCCATCGTCGTCGTGTTTGCCGGGTTATCGGCGGCCGCCGGATTGGTCGAGCCACTCATCTACCGTGTCGTGGTCAACGACATCGCCGGGGTCTTCATTGGCCGCGCCGCCGAGACGCCCGACCTCTACCGCTCGCTCTTTGAGGAGGGCGCCGGCGCGCCTCCGGCGCCTGAAGCTCCGGCACAGGCGCGCAAAACCGAGCCGTCCCATGGTTCGCATACACGCCACGCGTCACGCGTGCCACATCGCACCGGGCGTGTCGCGCCGCGCAGCGTCACCCAGATGTTCGAGACTTTGCTGTGGGCGGTGGGGCTCTTGTTCCTGGCGGGTCTGTCAGCGCAGTTGTTCGAGGTGCTGGCCGACAACAAGGCCGCGGCGGTCGCCAATCGGGTGGAAGAAGACTTCATCAACCAAACCTTCCGCCACGTCCTACAGCTGCGCTTGCGCTTCTTCGGCACGCGCGCAACCGGCGCCCTGGCCAAGCAGATCGATCAGTCGGATCAGGTGGCGCCCGTCATCATGGCGTTTGCGAAGGATGTGCTGCCCGAAGCGTTCACGTTGGTCGGCACGTTCGCCATCCTCTTTTCGCAGAACGCACCCTTGACGGCGATCGCGCTGGCCACGCTGCCGGTCTACGTCTGGGTAGCCCGACGTTCGGCACGTGATCTGGAGACAAATCTGCCGAGCTACTTCGCGCTCTGGGAGGAGGTGTCGGCGCGCATTCGTGACACCCTGAGCGCGGTGAAGACGGTGAAGCTCGCGGGCGCCGAGGACCGTGAGGCGCAGCACCTGGCG
>CAZTDK010000767.1:0-3413 GCA_964611965.1 uncultured Binatia bacterium (SeqCode)
GATGCCCTCGATCTTGGTGCCGCCCAGATCGATACCGATACGTCGGTGCGGGTTCGTCTGCATTGCGGTCTCTCTACTCCAGACAGTCGGGTGGTACTACGGGTATGTGTCGAGGCTCAGATCTCCAGATGTCGACCCAAGCCACCGTTGGATGACCGGATGATCTGGGGATTTGCGCTGTTCCGAAGAAGATCCACAGATTGATGCAGATTAACGCAGATGCTCATGGTGGAGTGCTCTGTGAAAATCTGCGTCAATCTGTGGATCAATTCGGCGACCCCGTGAACGGGGCGAGCTTCACGACCTTTGCCTGCGGTCGTGGATGGCTGTCGGCGCGAATCCAACGCCAGCACATGGTGCCACGACGGTGGCCGGCGGTGTCGAGCCAATTGTCGACGCCGGGGTTCTCGTGGGCGACGACGATACGCACCGAGCCGTCGTCTCGGTACTTCGCGCCGTGATGGTTGAGCGCAATGGTGTGGTAGCGATAATCGAGCGACTCCATCCAGTGATTGTTGAGCTGGAGGTTCCAATATTCGCAGCGTGGCGGAGTGGTCTCGATTACCAGTGCCTCATCCGGGCCCAGCTCCCAGTAGCCGTGGAAGTAGAAGATGTTCGGATCGCCATGCGCGGCACCGGCGATGGCGGGGTCGAGCGGATGCAGCTCATTGACGCCACGCGTGGCAAAACCTTCGGCCCAATCGGCGAAGAGGGTGGCGGTCCCGGCAACATACGCGCTGGCGGCAGCCAGGCCACGGTCGATGAGCTCAGGCGTGATCGGAGGTGGTGGCCCGTCGCTGCCGAGGCGCTCGATGTGTAGATCCGCAATGCGCTCGCTCTGCCGATCCCAAAATGTCTGGCGGACGATGAGTGATGAGGTGTCGGGCTCCATGCGCAGCCAATTGCCGGGTTGCTGATCGCAGCTGACGATAATCTCGAAGGAGCCGTCCGGCGCGATCTGCAGGTCGCGCCCTTCGAGGTAACCCGTCTGGCCGGAGCGCGCGGAGGAGCCGTAGTTTCCGGCGTAGGTGCCGAACCCGAGATAATGCACAGTGCCGCGCGTGCCCCAAATGCGATACTCGTGTTGGCCGCTGATGGCGGCGCTCTGGTAATAGTTGTCCGGGTTGTCGGCGCCGATCTTGACCGTCTCGTGGGCCGGTCGGCGCAACACCGGCGCCAACGGATCGGCAAACTCGATATACGACTCCAAAGCGACGCGCGTCAGCCGGCTCAAATAGCGGAACCCTTCGGCGCGGTCGAAGGCATCCTTGGGCGAGCCGTCTCGCAGGACAACATCGCCGGCACGCCTGAGGGCATCGCAGAAGTCGGCCCAGGTGCGACCGCTCATGATTCGTTCGTTTGAGCTCATAGTCATTCCATCCAGCCTGAATCGCTGAGCAACCGCTCCAAAGATAAGAATGCTTTACCACGAACGGCACGAAGAGCACGAAGGATGGGGAGCCGCCGAAGGCTGGTCGCACCCGCGTCGGCGAGATATTCTCGAAAGCCTTCCCAGCCTGCGGAAGGGCGGTGGTTGAGTAATCGAGCCAGGGATACTACTCAGTCCTCCGAGACAAGCAGCGCGGAGGAGCGGACGACGCATGCCAGGCGGCGCATTGGAAGGTGTCAGAGTCATCGAATTGAGCCAAGCGGTCTCCGGGCCGTACTGCGCCAAGCTGTTCGCCGACTATGGTGCCGATGTCATCAAGATCGAACCGCCCGGCGGCGATATCGCGCGTCATTGGGGGCCGTTCCCCAACGACGCGCCGCATCCCGAGAAGAGCGGGACGTTCTTCTTCTTGAACACCAACAAACGTGGCGTCACGCTCGATGTCGCGGCCAGCCGCGGGCGAGAAGTATTTCTGGATCTCGTGCGTCAGACCGACGTGTTGATCGAGAACAACTATCCGCGAGAAATGCGCGACTGGGGCATCGACTACGCGGCCCTCGCTGCGGTGAATCCAGATCTGGTGATGATTTCCATTACGCCCTTCGGCCAGACGGGGCCGTACAGCGAGTGGAAGGGCAGCGACTTGAATGCTTTCCACCTCACCGGCGCCAGCAGCCGCTACTGCGGTCGTCCCAACGAAGCCCCGCTGGAGCAAGGCACCTTTGCGGCCGACTTCTTCGGTGCCACGACCGCCGCGGCATGGGGGCTGGCCGCTGTGTATGGCCGCCGCGCCGCGGGCGGCGGGCAGCATCTTGACGTGTCGTGCGCCGAGGCCATCGCCGCGCTCTTCGTCGGTAGCCAGAACATCGGCGCGCTCGCACAAGACGGCAAGTTTGATCGCCGCACCGGTGTGGGCATGTCGCTCGGCGCGCCCGCGACCATCCTGCCGTGCAAGGACGGCCATGTCTGGATCCTGGCGCTCGAAGCGGCACAGTGGAACGGGTTGGCGCGTGTCATGGGGAACCCAGAATGGATGCAGATGGAGATGTTCCAGCAAATGCTGGTGCGCGCGCAGAACGCCGACGCCATGTATCCGCTGATTGAGCAATGGACGCTGGAGCACAGTAAGTGGGAAATCATGGAACAATGCCAGGCCGTCGGCTGCCCGATCACCGCGGTGTTCACCGTCGCCGAAGCAGCGGAACATCCGCACCTGCAGGCGCGTGAATACCTCGTCGAGATCGAGCACCCGGTGCTGGGGAAGATCCGCGACCTCGGTGCGCCGTTCCGGCTGCCCGAAAGCCCCGGCGGTCCCCACCGTCCGGCGCCCCTCCTCGGCGAGCACAACGCCGAGGTCTACGGGACACTGTTGGGGATGAATGCCGATGCCCTCGCGGAGCTTCGAAGCACTTCCGTCATCTAATCCAAACAAGGGTTATCCGCAGATGAACGCAGATGGACACAGATTCGGGCAAAGAGACCTCTCTTGAATCTGCATCGATCTGCGTTCATCTGCGGACATGTCCTTCTTCTCTTGAGGTGTTATGGCCAAAGCACTCCCATTGAAGGGCATTCGCGTCGCGAATTTGGGTTGGGTGTGGGCCGGCCCGGTGGTCGGGCAGACCCTTGGGTTCCTCGGCGCGGAGGTCTACAAGATCGAGTCCCGCGCTCGGATCGACCTGACCCGCATGCTGCCACCGTTCGCCGATGGCGTGCGCGACCCAGACCGCAGCCTCTCGAACCACGCCGCCTGGGCGGGCAACGGCAGTGTCACGCTCAATTTGAAAAAGCCGGTGGCGCAAGAGTTGGCGCGGCAGCTGATCGCCAAGTGTGATGTGGTCGTAGAAAACTTCGGGCCCGGCGCCATGGCCGAGATGAACCTCGGATACGAGCGGTTGCGCGCCGTGAAGCCCGATCTCGTCATGCTTTCAATGCCGGCTGCCGGATTGTCCGGCCCGCTGCAGAATGTCAGAACCTATGGCCTCAGCTTGAGTAGCATCACCGGGTTGGACAGCCTCACCGG
>CAZTDK010000768.1:0-3398 GCA_964611965.1 uncultured Binatia bacterium (SeqCode)
GCCGGGATTGAGCTGCTTGGTGAGGCAACAACCTTCACCTTGAGCACGCCGATATAGTCGCTACCATTGGGATCATCCGCTCCACTGGGCACCAGGCTCTGCGCGGAAACGAGATCGACGTCGGCACCTAAATCCTCCGGCGCGAGGAACGACGCAGCCGTCACCGACACGGATACGACGCCGTTGTCGTAGGTCGCCTGGGGCGCGAAAGACACCGGATCCAAGCCGAGCGAGTAGATATGGTCGGAGCGATTTGCAGCCACCGGACTACCCGCGGGATTATTGAGGCGGGGAAACAGGACGGAGATGCCGGGGTGATCGAGAACGCCGTCGAAATAGAGGTTCAGCGCATAGCGCGCGTAATCGTCGATTCGCGTGCCCGGACCGGGCTGACCCACGATGGTAAAATTGTTCTCTCCATCGCTCAGGGGTATCTCGACCGTGACATCGGGGCCATTGACGGGCGGCGAGGCGAAGCTCTGCGGTGGCAATCCGCTCCACACACCGAGGACATGCCAGTCACCGCCAAGCAGCGTTCTCCACAGCTGGGCCTGCAGTTGGCCGTCCAGGGTTTCGAAGCCGCTTGGGTTCCCAAACTCGTCAGCCGAGTAGAGCAGCACCCCGCTGATCGACACACCGTGGGATGGTGCGGCATTGCATAGCACGGCCACGGTAAGCGCGATGATAGCTCCTGTCTTCAATGGCTTATGCACATGACTCCTCGTCCCCCCGTCGCGCCGGTACGTGCCGGCACTAACACGTCGCGCATACCGCGCCCATCTGTCAATCAGCCCGCCGACACGTGAGCCTGGGGGTCGGCCATCGAACGTCGCGGCCGGCTGTTCAGAGGCGGCGTTTTACAACGCCATCGACGCACGCTACTCAGGCTGAAGCGAGGCGGGCGTGCGCGATGTGTGAGCTGTTGGGAATGAACTGCAACGTGCCGACGGACATCCTGTTTTCGTTTCGTGGCTTTCGGCGCCGCGGCGGCGCAACCGGCCCACATGCAGACGGCTGGGGCATTGCGTTTTACGAGCAGCGGGGCTGCCGGCTGTTTCACGAGGCGGCGCCGTCGGCACACAGCCCGATGGCCCACTTCCTCCAAAGCTTTCCCATCAAGAGCAAGAACGTCATCGCACATATCCGCAAGGCACGCGCCGGCGGCGTGTGCATCGAGAATACCCACCCGTTCCATCGCGAGCTGTGGGGACGTACGTGGGTGTTTGCCCACAACGGTCTGTTGCGCGGTATCAAGCGCCGGCCCCTCGACGGCTTCCGGCCGATCGGCACGACCGATTCGGAGCACGCGTTCTGCTACATGCTCAACGTCATCCGCGGCGAGTGCCCTGCCCCACCGCCGCTCGGTCGCCTACGCCGGCTCATCGAGCGTTTGGCCAACGAGCTGTCGGCTTACGGCGAGTTCAACTTCCTGCTGTCCGACTCGCGGGCGCTGTTCGCGTACTGCTCCACCAAGCTCGTCTACATTCAGCGCCAGGCACCGTTCTCGCGCGCCGCGCTCGCCGATGACGATATGGAGATCGACTTCAGCACCGTGACCACGCCGAACGACCGGGTCGTCGTCGTCGCCACCGCCCCACTGACACGCAATGAGCAATGGCATCCGATCCCCCCGGGCACGTTAGCAGTCTTCACCGAGGGCCAGAGACGCGGCCGGTAGAGCCTTCCCCTGGTTTTCCGATTTCGTGCTTTCGAGCTTTCGTGCCTTCGTGATTCTTCTTCAAGCGTTTGCATTAGATCGAGTCGGATACACCACGCACAAACAGCGGCTGTATGGCAAATTGCCCGACGTCGCTCTTCAACTCCGCCGGCGACGGCGCCGCGACACTTTCGTTGGCGGCTTCCAGGATGTGACGCAAGATGGTGGCGTCGCTCGACGAACTCAAGAACAGCCCCGGCCGGCTGAGGACGAAACGCACGGCGCGGTGGATGGCCGCCGGCTCCTTGAGCGGCTCGTACCAGCTGAAACGGCGCTGCGGATCATCCGCCTGCCAGCGGCGGCGGGCAACCGACTTGATGGTTTGCACGGCGACACCGTGCGCCTGGCAGAGCGCCAGTAAGGTTTCGAAGTCGGACGCGTATTCCGGGGTCTGCATCATCGTAAAGTTGTAGGGGAGGAGCACCGAGTCGAACGGAAAGCGTTCGAGACTCCGCCGATGCATGGCAGCGACGTGCGTCCCATGCCCGGTCACGCCGATGAAACGCACCAACCCCTGACTCCGCGCCTCCACCAGCGCTTCGAGCGCGCCGCCCGCACCCAGGGCGGTTTCCCATTCCTGCTCGTCGACCAGATTGTGCAACTGGATCAGATCGACCCGATCGACGCGCAGTCGTTCAAGCGAGCGCTGCACGCTGTCACGCGCTCCGGCATAGCTGCGCTCGCCGGTTTTGGTGGCGAGGAAGAATTGCTCGCGATAGCGCCTCATCCATGGTCCGATGCGCAGCTCGGCGTCGCCGTAGGAGGCGGCGGTGTCGATGTGGTTGACCCCGTATTCGAGCAGCAGGTCGAGAATCTGATCGGCCTTCTCCTGCCGCATCGCCCCGAGCGCCGCGGCGCCGAAGATGACACGGGTGCTGTGGTGGCCGGTTGTACCGAAAGGAGCGGTGTCCATTGGGCGATCCTCCTCACGTCGATGATGGCTCGCTAGCACGACCCAGTGCAAGATGCGGTTTAGACTTCAGCCCGACCGCGCCCTGCGCTACAACGGCTCCCTCCATGTCCCTGCTCCTCAGCTGCCAAGCCATTCGCAAAGCCTACGGTGCCACGCCGCTGTTCGACCAACTCTCCCTCGGGCTGTTCGACGGCGATCGCGTCGGCCTCGTCGGCCCGAACGGCTGTGGCAAGTCAACGCTGCTGAAAATCCTCGCCGGTATCGAGACGCCCGACCGCGGCACGCGTTCGGTGCGCAAGCTGCTGCGACTCGGCTATGTGCCGCAAGACCCCGGCTTCCCGCCGGACCAATGTATTGAAGACATCGTCACGGCCACGCTCGACGACGATCACATCGACGCCGACGAACGGCACACGCGCATCAACATCACGCTGGCCAAGGTGGGGTTTCCCGATCCGCGACAGCGCGCCGCGACGTTGTCCGGCGGCTGGACGAAGCGCTTGGCCATCGCCTGTGCGCTGGTGCGCGCCCCCGATCTACTGTTGATGGATGAGCCCACGAATCATCTCGACGTCGAAGGCATCTTGTGGCTGGAGAAGCTGCTGCGCACGGAAGCGCTCGCCTATCTGGTCGTCAGCCACGATCGTTACTTTCTGGAGAACGTCGCCAACCGGATCATCGAGCTGAATCCGTGCTACGCCGGCGGTGTGCTCGACACGCAGGGGACCTACAGCGATTTCCTCGAGAAAAAGGATGACGTCCTGCGCG
>CAZTDK010000769.1:0-3396 GCA_964611965.1 uncultured Binatia bacterium (SeqCode)
CCGCGCACCGCGCTGTACGCGTTGTACTGCGCGCTCTGCAGCGGCACGATCATATTGTGCCCGTCGTTGCCGCCGAACATGAACAGACAGACCAGCGCCTTGTAGTCGGTCGGCAGCGCCGCTTGCGCCAACTTGAAGCGACCCAACCCCAGGAGCATGCCGGCGCTCGCGCCGAGTTGGAGGAAGTTGCGCCTCGAGATCCCACATGCTGTGTTCATCGTCGTCCTCGCTATCTCACGGTTCGTTTCGCAGTCGTTGTCGCACTTGGCACCTCGCACCGACCCACCGGGGAGCGACCCATAGAACATACGCCGGCTGCAGACCTAGCGTTGGATCAACGACTCACCCGACATCGCCGTCAGATAGAGTGCGTTCAGCACGCGGGCGTTGTTGTCGTACATCGCCGGTATCGAGTTCAGAATCGCGGTCCGCGTCGTCTGGGTCATCCGGCCGAACAGCAGCGCGTTGTCCACGGCGTTGACCAGCGCCGCCGCATTGCCAGCAACCGCGACAAACGGTTGCAGAACCGGATCGATCGGCCAGGGGTTGTACATCAAGGAGTAGAACCAGTTGGCGCGATTGATGGCGTCGCTCGCCGAGAAGATCTGGAACTCCGGTCCGAAGAGCGGCGTTTTCGGGACGTGGTAGCTCGGTGAGTAGTGGCCGAAGACGGACGCGGCATCGAGCATGCCTTCGTTCATATTGTAGAACAGGTAGCCGAACTGCGACGCGGAGCCGAGATTCATCCCGAGGGCGCGCGCCAGGCGGATGGTATGCTGCATCGGCGTGCGCAGGCGGCCGAAGTTCGCCGGCGGCGAATCGTTGCGCGCCTCGGGGTCGAGTAAGATGCCGCGGATCACCGCCTGCATGTCGCCCCGCACGCCACTGCCGTTGTCGTTGAAGAGCGTGGCAATGCGCGCGATATACGCCGGGGTCGGGTTGCTGGTGATCAAGGCGCGAATCAACCGCGTAGCCAGGAACGGCCCCACGTTGGGATGGTTGAAGAGAATGTTGATCGCGCCATCGAGGTCCTGCTGAATTGTCTGATTGGCCGGCAGCGGCTGTCCGAGAATCGTCTTCGCACTCGTGTTGTGGTAGGCGGCCACTGGCAGCATCGGCCCCGGATAGTAATTGTAGTTGCCGTAGCTCGGCGGCGTATTCGCCGGGTTGCCGTACGTCCACCCCGTCAGCGCCTTGGCCATCTGCTGCACGTCTGTCTGGCTATACGTCGGGATGGCGACGTTGCTCGCATCCACTTTCACCGAGCCGTCGAGGTTCAGCTGATAGAGGCCGATGGAAAACAGCTGCATCACCTCGCGCGGGTAGTTTTCGTTGGGCGCACCGCTGAAGCCGCTGTTGGCTAGATCCAGGTATTTGCCCATCGAGGCATCAAGCGTCAGCTCCTTGAGCAGGGTGTGATAGTTTCCAAACGCGTTGCGACTCAGCAGCATCAGCCACGGCACGATCTCGTCGCCGTTGGTGTTCTTGTTCATCGCCTCGACGATGACTTCGCTGAGCCCGTAGATGACGCGCTGGCGCAATTGATCCTGGCCGTTCTGCGCGTTCCCGAAGAACGCGTCGACGGCATCGGAGCGCTGCGCAGTGGCGAGCGGCGGCCATGACGACTCGGCCATCGCGAACTGCTCGTCGATGAAGGCTGCGATGCCGATCTGCGCGAGATGCTGGGTCAGCGGCTGCGTCGGGCCGAAGGACGCTTGGTCAAGGAAGCGGCCATACGTTACCGCCATCGGATCCTGGATCGTGAGCAACGCCGTCCCTTGCGTGGTCCCGTCGACGACACTCACGGCAGCGACGGTGACTGAGTTCACCGCCGGCACGCTGGCAGGCGCCGTGTACAGTCCCGCCGATGTGATCGTGCCCACACCGGGATCGCCGCCGACGCTGTTGTTCACCGTCCAGGTCACACCTTGATTGGCGTTGCCGGTAACGGTCGCCTGGAACTGCTGCGACGCGCCGGTTTGAACGCTGGCACTCGCGGGAGCCACGCTCACGGCGAGCGCGGGACCGGCGGTAGACGTCCGGGTGGGCGTCGAACCGGAACCCGACGTGGGCGTCGGTACCGCGGTACGCCGCGTCTCGACGACACTAGCGGTTGCCGTCACGGTCGGGGTCGAGCCCATCGCCGCAGTGGCGGTTCGAGGCATCGTCGCTGTCGCAGGCACCGTGGTCGCGGTCCGCGTCATCGTCGGTGTCGAGGCCATGACCATGGTGGCGGTTGGAGGAATGGTCGGCTCCACCTTCGTTGGTGTTGCCACTGCCGTCGCTGTGGCGGCAGGAGCCGTAGCGCTCGGGGTAGGCGTCGAAGCCCCGTTCGACGTCACGGTGAGAATGAGAGGGGCCGAGACCGCGTCCGGGCCGGGGTTGGCAATCGTGATGTTCACCGCACCCGCTTGCGTCGCCGTGCCGGTCGCCGTCAGCCGCATCGAGGAGTTGAAGGTCGTGGCCAGTGGCATGCCGTTCCACAGGACAAGCGCCCCGCTCACGAAGTGGCTGCCGCTCACCTGCAGGGCAAACGGCCCCACGGGCAGGCTGGCGGGCTTCACGCTGCGCAGCACTGGAACCGGATTCAAGATCGTCACTTGAGAAGAAGCGGCGCTCCCTGGGTTTGTCTTGCTGGTGGCCGTGACCGTGATTTGCGAGCCAACCGACCCAAGCGGTGGCCGGTAGACACCATACAGGCTGACACGGCCAACGGTTGCGTCGCCGCCGGCGATGCCGTTCGCCGTCCACTTCACCGCCTTGGTGGCCACGCCATCAGCGTAGGCGGTCAACTGGAGACGGCCACGGATACGCACCGAGCCCATCGGTGGCGCAACTGTCAAGGTCTGGGCGACGGCCGGCACCGCAAGGGCGGCCGCGGCGAGAAGCACGCCGAGCGTCGACAATCTCTGAGCACGTGTACGCACGATCATTCTCCCTGGTTGGAGCCCTCGTTCATAGTCGGATGAATACGATTCATCCTCGGCGGCGTAACAAATGGGGGAACACCGTTCATTTCAAGTGAACATTTCCGCACCCTAGGTGAGTCGAATCAGCAATTTCAGTAAGATGGCGTAGGCTCCGCCACTCGCCGTAGCAGGGCCCCTGAATCACGCGAACTCGTAGTCCAGCCGCCTCACGCGCTCCGTGGGATGCCGCGGATCGTCAGAATGCGAAGCGATTACAGGTCCCAGGAAACCGGCGTGCGCGAGTCCGGTGTGTAGCTGCAAAAGATGCCTGTCTTGACGGTCCCGGCGAGATAGCGGCCCAAGGCGTCGTGGTTCGCCGCAATGCGCCGCAGCGCCGTGCCGATCGCACGGGTGACGTTCACGCGCGCGCGTTCGGCCGATGATGCGGCATGGCGGCTGCGTCCACCGAGGCCGACGGCGGCCGCGA
>CAZTDK010000770.1:0-3390 GCA_964611965.1 uncultured Binatia bacterium (SeqCode)
GAAGACATAGGAGGGATACAGGAGCGTCCCGACGAGCATGAGGATCAACACCGCGGCGCAGGCGGCGAACTTGGCCGCCACCAACTCGCCGTCACGCACCGGGTAAGTCAGCAGCAGCTCGATGGTGCCCAACTTGCGCTCCTCGGCAAACAGTCGCATGGTCAACAACGGCATCACCACCAACAACACCGTCGAGATTGAGTACGGCGCACCGGCGAGAAAGGCGAGCCAGAAATTGCCCAGGATGTCGTAGCCGAAGCCATACTGCACGAAGAACATCAGCCGGGTGTAGAAAAAGAATCCGCACAGGCCGAGGAACACCGCCGTCACCACGTAGAACAACGGCGACACAAAGTAGGACACGAGCTCCTTGCGAAACAGGGCGAAGAGAGTCACAGGGGCTCGGAAGGCGGAATGGAAAACCGGGAACCGGGAACCGAGAATGGAAAATGGCGAATTGGACGCAGAAGAAATGGACACCAGAGGACATAGCCGGCTCGCCATTTTTCATTCACGGTTCCCGGTTTTCCATTCTCTGTGTCGCGGCTCATCTCAGCGCCCTGCTTCCCCATCCCTGTGGTCCTCGGCCGACACGCTTGCGTCTTCGCGGGTCACCAAGCGAACGAACAGGTCTTCCAGGCTCAGCGCGACCGGACGGACCTCGACCAGGCCCCAGCCACGGCCCACGACGGCGGCGGCCATGGCGCGCCGTGCCGGCTCTCCGGCGCTCGAATGGACGAGGAAGGCATGCGTCTCGCCGCCGGCCGCGCCGACATCACCTTCTGCCAGGTCGACGCGGTCGACCCCGGGAACAGCGGCAATCACCTGGCGCACCGCATCGTGCGGACCACTGACGCGGATCAGGGTGCGGTCCTCACCTTCGACGTGGCGACCCAGGCGATCGGCGGTGTCCTCGGCAACCACGGCGCCGCGATCGATGATGACGACGCGTTCACAGGTCATCGCCACCTCGGGCAAGATATGAGTACTGAGGAGCACGGTCGTGCGGCCGCGCAGCGCGCGAATCAGGCTACGGATCTCGATGATCTGCCGCGGATCGAGACCCACAGTCGGCTCGTCGAGAATGAGCACCTCTGGCTCGTGCAACAGCGCCTGTGCCAAACCCAGACGCTGCCGATACCCCTTGGACAAGGTGCCGATGAGGCGGTGCGCGACACCATGTAAGCCACACTCGTGCATCACTACCTCGAGCCGCCGTCGCGCCCAGCCCGACTCAAGGCAGCGGACGGCGGCGCAGAATTCCAGGAAGCCACGCACCCGCATATCCGGGTACAGCACGACACTTTCCGGCAGGTAGCCGATCTTCCGACGCAGCGCGAGCGACTGCTCGGCAGCATCCAGCCCGGCAACCCGTACGACCCCGGCGGTCGGCGGAAAAAAGCCGGTGAGCATCCGCATGATCGTTGTCTTGCCCGAGCCGTTGGGACCGAGCAAGCCGATGACCTCGCCGCGGTTGACTGAGAAGGACACGTCGTGCACGGCGCGCGTCTTTCCGAAGTGCTTCGTGAGATGCGCGATTTCAATCATCGGCGGGCCGTCTACCGTTCACAGTCGAGGTCGCTCGTCAACAGCCCAGGGATACCGGCGCCGGCGCGGGCCTAACGCCTGGTGCCCTCGACATCGTATGCGAGCAGATCGATCTGTGCCAGCGGCGGGCCGCCGTCGGGACGGTTCGACTGCAGGGTACGAATCAACCCGACGTCGGGCGCATACCAATCGGAGTAGTACAGGACAATCGGTTCACCCTCGTTCGCCCCGGCATGGCGCCCGGCATGCAACGCCACCGTCTCGACGTGCACGCAGCCGGTGAAGCGCCCGGCCGGGACTTCGACCAAGCCGGAATCCGGCACCACCCAGTGCGTCTGCTGGACGCCGTAGCCGTTGCCGCCGCCGAGGTCGTAGGCGGTGGTGACACTCTCCCACGCCAGACTGGTGCCGAAGGCAACCGGCAGAAAACGCTCCTCCTTGGAGCCGAGGCCAATCTCGCGCACCTCGCCGCCGTGGTACTCGAGGGACAAGGCCCGGTACAAGAAACCGTCCATCCGGCAATAGGCCACCGGGTAGATCTCCGGCTTGCCACTCGGCGCAGCCGGCACTCCGAACGCCGCATCCTCTGCCGAGTAGGTCTCATCCACCAGCCGGCAGCGCCGCCCGAGCGTCGACAGGTAGCGCTCGCCGCGCACGCGCATCGTCATACGCGTGTGCTCGTTGCGCAGCGGCCGCGTCACCTCATAGACCCAGGTATCGTCGACATGCAGCGGAAAAAAATTCGGTGCCGCCGTCTCGGAGCTCGAGCGCGTGCAAGCGGAACCCGATACCAGCGCACTGGCAAGCAACCCAACCCAAACGCGGGAAGCGGTGTGCAGCACGGACGCATTGTACGGCGCGGCGCAGGGAGAGACAACAGACGCTTAGACCACAGACAACAGATGGTCAGACAGCAGAGGCTCAGACAGCAGACGGCACGTCAGCAAAGTCTGTTGTCTGGCAGCGCAGCCGTCTGTTGTCTGTTGTCCGTCACTTAGAGCAGCCACCAGCGCATCAGGATCGTGGCGAACCCACCCGCGGCCAGCCCCCAGAGCAGATCCTTTTGCAACGCCTCGTCGGCCCCCAGACTGTGCTCGGCCACTATGGCGCGCACGAAGAAGAGCCCCGACAGCGCGCCGAGCGCCCAGGATATGCCGGGGATCGGTTCGTGGCCTTGCGCTTCGCTGACGCGCTGGGAAATCGCGAACAGGACAGGCAGCGTGATGGCGATGCCCGCGATGCGGACGGCACGAAGCATGCGGGCTTGGGGGCCTGGGGGCCTGGGGGCTTGGGGGAAGCCTCATCTCAGGCCCCCAAGCTCGCAGACCCTCACGCCCTTCCATTCATTCGTCGTCGACCTTGGCGGAGCGCGCCATGCGCAACAATTCCTGCGCTTCCTTGTCGCCCGATGCCGCCTTGCGTTCCCACTTCTTGTGGCGCCACGGCTTGACGATGTACTCATCCACGAAAATCACCAGGAAGCTGAACCCGATTACGATACCAATGGAGTTCCACATGTTGAGCGTCATGGATTACCTCGCCGCCCGCTGCGCGCCTTGGACGACCTTCGGAGCGCGGTTCGCTTCTTTCATGATGAACTTGGGCTTGAACATCACGATGAGCACCGGGGTCAGCGTCTGCGAGCCCACATAGCTGATCGCCATCCAGATGGCCAACAACAAGCCCATTTCCGCGTTGAAGCGAATGTTCGACGTGGTCCAGAACACGGTACTGATGACCATGGTCACCGCCGTGAAGGTCACGGCTTTTCCGGACGTCACCAGCGCCTCGCGCACCGATTCCTGGAGATCGCCGCGCACCCGAATCTCTTCGATGGTACGG
>CAZTDK010000771.1:0-3390 GCA_964611965.1 uncultured Binatia bacterium (SeqCode)
TTGCCGGGCGCATGCGAGAGGAGTCCCACGTGGCCCAGTTTACGAACCGACTGATTCACGAAAGCAGTCCCTACTTGCGCCAGCACGCGCACAATCCGGTCGATTGGTATCCGTGGGGCGAGGAAGCATTCGCAACGGCGCGCCGCGACAACAAGCCGATCATGCTCAGCGTGGGCTACTCGGCGTGCCACTGGTGTCACGTCATGGAGCACGAGTCCTTCGAGAACGAAGAGACGGCGCGCGTCATGAACGAGCTCTTCGTCAACATCAAGGTCGATCGTGAAGAACGGCCCGACGTCGACCACATCTATATGAACGCCGTGCAGATGCTCACCGGACGCGGCGGCTGGCCAATGACCGTGTTTCTCACCCCCGATGGCAAGCCATTCTACGGCGGCACGTACTTCCCGCCGCAGGACCGCCACGGGCTGCCGGCGTTCCGCCACGTGCTCCTCGCCATTGCGCAGGCGTACCGCGATAAGCCCGACGACGTGCAGAAGACCGTCGGGCAACTGATGGACGGTCTGCAGCATGGCGAGCGCGCCACGCCGTCGTCCGAACCCGTCGACGCGGGCCTGGTGACCGCCGCCGCCAGCGGTTTGTCGCGTGCCTACGACGAGCAGAACGGCGGCCTCGGACAGGCGCCGAAGTTCCCGAACGAGGCGGTGTGCGATCTCTTCCTGCGGGTCTCACGCGGCAGCGGCCAGCAACGCTATCGTGACATGGCGCTGCACACGCTGCGGCAGATGGCGCGCGGCGGCATCTACGACCAGCTCGGCGGCGGCTTCCACCGTTACTCGGTCGATGAGCATTGGCTGGTGCCGCACTTCGAGAAGATGCTGTACGACAACGCGCAGCTCGTCCCGCTGTATCTGTCGGCCCATCAGATCACCGGCGACACGTTCTTCGCCCGCATCGCCCGCGAGACGCTCGACTACGTGGTCCGCGAGATGCGGAGCGGTAATGGCGGCTTCTACTCGACGCAGGACGCCGACAGCGAAGGCGAGGAAGGCAAGTTCTTCGTCTGGAACCTCGCCGAGGTTCAACGTCTTCTCGGCGCCGACGCCGCGGAGCTGACATGCCGCTACTGGGACATCACCGACGTCGGCAATTTCGAAGGCCACAACATCCTGCACGTCACGCTTGACGTGGAGCAACTGGCCAAGCTGTTCCGCCGTGATGTCGCGCAGGTCGCGCCGCTCCTCGAGGACAGCCGCGCCCGACTCTTCGCCGTGCGTGAACAACGCGTCAAACCGGCGCGCGACGAAAAGATGCTGACGGCGTGGAACGCCTTGATGATCAGCGCGTTCGCCAAAGCCGCGGAGGTTCTCGATGAGCCGCGCTACCGCCAGGTCGCCATCGATGCCGTCGCCTTCGTCGAGTCGCAGCTGCAGCGCGGCAACCGCTTGCTCAGTACGTGCAAGGACGGTGTCGCCAAGCTCAACGGATACCTCGACGACTACGCGTTCCTGATTGCCGCGCTGCTCGATGTCTTCGAGCTGACGCAGGCACGGCGTTACCTCGAGCGCGCCGTCGCCCTGGCAGACGCGATGCTTGCCCACTTCTGGGACGCGTCATCCGCCGGCTTCTACTTCACCAGCGACGATCACGAAACGTTGATCGTGCGCAGCAAGCCGGCGTTCGACGGCTCCATCCCGTCGGGCAACTCGGTGGCGGTGCACGCGCTCCTGCGACTGCACCATCACACCGCGCGCGCCGAATATCTCGAGCGCGCCGAACAGACATTGCAGTTGTACGCCGGAGCAATGCGCGCCCAGCCGTTCGGCTTTGCGAACATGCTGTGCGCCGTCGACTTCTACACGCAGCAGCCGCAAGAGATCGTGATCGTTGGGAAGCCCGACGCGCCCGACACCGCCGATCTACTCCATCACGTGCGGCAGACGTATCTCCCCAACCGCACGCTCAACATTGTCGACCCGGCACCTGCCGCACAGTTGCCGTCCTTGCTGCAGGGAAAGGGACAGATCGACGGCAAGGCCACGGCGTATGTCTGCCACCGGCGTACCTGCTCGGCGCCGGTGACGACATGGAGTGAGTTGGAACCGTTGCTGGCGAGCTAGGACCTGCGGTCGGCGTCTATTCTCTGGTCCGCTCCCGTTGGTCGCTGGGCGCTGCCAAGTCCGACAGGCTACTAGAGGACCTGCGGTCGGCGTCTGTTCTCTGGTCCGCTCCCGTTGGTCGCTGGGCGCTGCCAAGTCCGACAGGCTACTAGGACCTGCGGTCGGCGTCTCTTCTATGGACCGCTCCCGTTGATCGCGAGGCACTGACAAGTCCGACAGGCTGCCAGTGAGGAGGCCCCAGCGCGTTGCCTCAGCGCTGACGACTGCGCTAATGAAGGTCCTCCCATGCAATACGCCAGTCGCAGCAGCGGAGCAGCGTTTGTGGCCATCGTCATCGCCATCGTCGGCGCCGGCAAGGCTGTGGCATCCGCCGCCACCGTCCCCGCGCGCCCGAGCGCCGGCTGTACGGCGGCGGCAATCGAGCACGGCCGCGCGCTGCAGCGCACCATCGACGTCAATGGGACGCCCCGCGCCTACATTCTCGACGTCCCCGAAAGTGTCCAGCCCCAGCATGCGGCGCCGCTGCTCTTCGACTTCCACGGGTTCGGTCACAGCGCCAACGGCGTGTGGCAGGTCTCGAAGTTCAAGGATCTGGCGGCGCGCGATGGATTCATCACGGTGTATCCCGACGGCTTGCCCGTCCACTTGATGGGTCACGACGGCGCCGGCTGGGAAATCTTCTCGACCGACGGCAACCGCGATCTGGCGTTGGTGAAGCGGCTGCTCGACACGCTCGAGCGCACCTACTGCATCGACCGGGCGCGCGTTTTCTCCACCGGCTTCTCCAACGGCGCCTTCTTCAGCAACATTCTGGGGTGCACCATGGCTGATCGGTTCGCCGCGATCGCGCCGGTGAGTGGCGGCACCCTGACCGTGGCCTGCCACCCATCGCGCGCCGTGCCGGTCTTGATTCACCACGGCCGCAAAGACGAGCGCATACCGGTCGACCAGGCCAGGCAGACGCGCGACGCATGGGTCGCGACCGACGGTTGTCATGCACATACGAGCGACACGTGCGACTGGTATCGCGGTTGCCGCGACGGCGTGGAGGTCGGATATTGCGAGGACGATGGCACCCACTATTGGCCGCTGCCGGCAACCGAACGTATCTGGACGTTCTTCAAGCAGCATCCGATGGCAGCCGGGCAGCCAACCGCAGGGGCGCAGCACGCGGCGCCGCCATACTGAAATGAGGACGACATGTACGATCTCCTGATCCGGAACGCCGACATCTGCGACGGCACCGGCGCGCCGCGCCGGCGTGGCGACGTCGCCGTACAAGCGGGATACATGGTCGGCGTCGGCCGGG
>CAZTDK010000772.1:0-3389 GCA_964611965.1 uncultured Binatia bacterium (SeqCode)
GCTCTGCTCGGCCATCTTGCGCAGGGAGATGTTTGCTAGCTCGCGTTGGCGTCGAATGTAGTCGCCAACACTGGATGGTTGCAGGGCCCGTCTCGACCTCGGCATGCGCAGACTCTACGCACGCGTCCGCCCGCGTTGCAAGGCCTGCCCCCAAGCCCGAAGCCCAACCCCATCGCCGCCGACGCTTCAGGACTATCCTCCCGCCGTGTGCTATGGCCGACGACAGCAGTCTGCGTCCGAGGAGGTCCCATGGGTGAATGGTTTCGTGAGCGGCTGGCCGTACGGCCAGCGTGGATGAATGCGGTGATGTTGTTCTGTGTGTTTATGGCGTTCATCTACATGCCGTGGGACTTCTTCGTGAAGCCGGTGGGGCGCGACGCCGAGGCGTGGTTCGGTTTTCTGCTGCGCGGCTGGGGTGCGAAGCTCACCGAGCCGCTGCACTGGGCCATCTATGCGGCGGGGGCGTATGGCTTCTGGCGCATGCGCGCCTGGATGTGGCCGTGGGCGGCGCTGTATGCGGCGCAGGTCGCCCTCGGCATGTTCGTTTGGAATGTCGTGTACGTCGGCGGCCTGCACGGCTGGTTGGGCGGGAGTGTTTCGTTCGTACCGTTTGCCCTGCTGACGATGGCGTTGTGGGGAGCGCGGGAACAGTTCGGCCGGCGGCGCCCGTCGATGCGTCAACGCTACGGCGAGTGGGCATTGATCACCGGCGCCTCGGCCGGCATCGGCGACGTGTTCGCGCGGGCGTTGGCTCGCGATGGGATGTCGTGTGTGCTGACGGCCCGCCGGGACGATCGCTTGCGCGCCCTGGCGAGTGAATTGGAGCAGCAGTATCACGTGGCGACGCGCGTGGTGGCCGCCGATTTGGCCGACCCGGGCGGCCCTGAGCGGTTGCTGGAGGCGATCCAGGATCTGCCGATCGACGTGTTCGTCAACAATGCCGGCTTCGGCTACGCCGGGCGCTTTGACAAGCAGGAGACGGCGCGCTTGCGCGACATGGTACAGGTCAACTGCGTGGCGCCGGTGGTGCTGGCGAGCCGGCTGTTGCCGGCGATGCGGGCGCGCGGCCGCGGCGCCATGATCGTCAGCGGCTCGATCGCCGGGCGCCAGCCCTTGCCGCGTCATGCGCTGTACTCTGCAACCAAGGTCTTTGACCTGCATTTCGGCGAGGCCCTGTGGGCCGAGTTGCGGGGGACGGGTGTCGATGTTTTGGTGATCGAACCGGGGGCTACGGAATCGGAGTTCCGCGATGTTGCCGGTGAAACGCGCGCCGTCGGTGTGCCCGCGGCAGACGTGGTCGCACTGGCCTTCGAGGCGCTCGGCCAACAACCCTCCGTCATCTACGGTTGGTTCAATTGGCTGCGCGCCAACTTCATCCGCGTTGCCCCGCGTACCGGCGCGACCTTGCTCGCCGAACAGGTGATCCTGGAGCAAACGCCATTGGCGATGCGCTAGGGCCTGCGGGGCCTGCGGCCGGCGTCTTTTCTATGGGCCGCTCCCCTGTACTATGTTTGGGTTCGGTGGCTTGCTGCATCCTTCCCATTGCGAGAGGTTGCTGATCTAAGCTCAGGGCGACATCCATGGCCGTTTCCGTGACATCGCATAGCGAAGATGCCACCCGCGCGCTCGGCGTGCGCGTCGCGTCACACCTCCGCGGGGGTGAACTGATCGGGCTGTCCGGCGATCTGGGGGCGGGCAAGACCGTCTTCGTCCGTGGCGTCGCCGAGGGTTTGGCAATTCCGGTGCGCAAGGTCCGCAGCCCGACGTTCACCTTGATCAATGAATACAGCGGCGGGCGACTGCCGCTGTATCACATCGACCTGTATCGCATGCGCCCGTCGGACGTGGACAGAATGGCGTTGCGAGAGTACCTTTACGGCGACGGTGTCTGCGCGGTGGAGTGGATCGAATGCCTCGGGGAAGATGCCCCGCGCTTGGCCATCAACTTCACGTTTGTGGGAGAGAATGAACGCTTGCTCGTGGTCAGCGCCCACGGTGCACGCTATGATGCGCTGCTCGCTGCGATTGGGAATCCATAAGCTGATGAGACAAGACCGCGTCACCACGAAGCACACGAAGGGCACGAAGCTCGACAAAGGAAGCACATGGAGAACTGGGAACCGGGAACTGAGAATGGAGAACGGCCACTCGGTCTGGCATTCTGTTTGCCGGTTCTGAATTCCCGGTTTTCCATTTCCGGTTTTCCATTTCGTTTTTCCTCTTCGCTGCCGGACCAGGGTGGACAGTGGCATTGATCGTTCAAAAGTATGGGGGCACCTCGGTGGGCTCCGTCGACCGTATCAAAGCGGTAGCCCGACGCGTGGCCGACACGCGGGCTGCGGGAAATCAGGTAATTGTCGTGGTGTCGGCAATGGCTGGCGAGACCAATCGGCTCTTGGAACTTGCCAGCCAGCTGTCCGCGAACCCTGATGCGCGCGAGGTCGATGTCATGCTGGCCACCGGGGAGCAGGTCTCGGTGGGACTGGTTGCCATGGCACTGCTGGACCTCGGGGTGCCGGCGCGCTCGCTGCTCGGACATCAGATCCGCGTGTCGACCGACGGCGTCTTCGGTCGTGCGCGCATTCGCAGTATCGACGCGCAGAACATGCTCGCCGTGGTTGGCGACGGCGGCGTGGCAGTGGTTGCCGGATTCCAGGGGGTCGACGCCCACCTCAACATTACGACGCTCGGCCGTGGCGGCAGCGACACCAGCGCCGTGGCGATGGCCGCTGCCGTGAAAGCCGACGTGTGTGAGATCTACACCGATGTGGCGGGCGTCTACACGACGGATCCACGCATCTGCCCGGCGGCGCGCAAGCTCGATCGGATATCGTTCGACGAGATGTTGGAGTTGGCCAGCCTCGGAGCTAAAGTGCTGCAGATCCGCTCCGTCGAGTTTGCCAAGCGCTACAACGTTCCGGTGCACGTCCGCTCGAGTTTCTCGGACGAGCCGGGGACCTGGGTGGTTCAGGAGGACGCGAGTATGGAAGACGTCTTGGTGTCAGGGGTGGCGCACGATTTGAACGAAGCGAAGATCACGTTGCTGCGTGTCCCGGACCGTCCCGGCCTCGCGACCAGGATCTTCACGCCGATTGCCAAGGCGCATATCGTTGTCGACATGATCATCCAAAACGCCAGCGAGGATGGCTACACCGACCTGACTTTCACGGTGCCGCGCGCCGATTACCAGAAGGCGCTGGGCATGGTAATGGAAGTGGCCAATGAAATTGGTGCCGGCGGCGTGGCGTCGGACACGTCGGTGGCGAAGGTTTCCGTCGTCGGCCTGGGGATGCGCAGTCATGCCGGGGTTGCGGCGCGCATGTTTGAAGTGCTGGCGCGGGAAGGGATCAACATCCAGATGATCTCGACGTCGGAGATCAAGGTGTCGG
>CAZTDK010000773.1:0-3385 GCA_964611965.1 uncultured Binatia bacterium (SeqCode)
CGGTCGCTGCTCGAGGGTGCGCGCGCCGTGAAGATGCTGGGCCGCTACATCGCCGTGCGCGCCGAGGTGGTCAATGTTCCCGCTTTCTCCGTGCACGCCGACCAGGCCGAGATCCTGGCGTGGCTGCGCACCGCCCCGCGGCCACCCGATACCACGTTCGTCATTCACGGCGAGCCCGCCGCGAGCGCTGCGCTGCACGCTGCAATTGAAAAAGACTTGCGCTGGACCGCCGCGGTGCCGCGCTACCTCGAGCAAGTGAGGCTCGATTGAACGCGGCGCAAAGCCCATGAGCGGAACTGATCGCGTGCCGCGTGTGTTTATTGAAACGTCGGGTGTTGGCCCGGCATCTATGGTCCAGAGAGTGTCCCGGTGTGGCGTGCGGGTTCTCTGGTAAACACCGCCGACTCGGTTGGTGAGGATCATGCGAAACTTCACATGTGCGACGATGCTGATTGGCCTGCTGCTGCTTGGACTGTCCGTCGCGCGGCCTGGCTATGCCGAGGAAGTTGCCGACCCTCACGCGTCGGCGACTGCGACCTTTTCCGGCGGATGCTTCTGGTGCATGCAGCCGCCGTTCGAAAGCCTTCCCGGCGTGATCTCAACGACGGTGGGGTATACGGGAGGCCACACGAAAAACCCGACGTATCAGGAAGTCTCGGCGGGCGGCACCGGCCACGCGGAGTCGGTGCAAATCGTCTACGACCCGGCCACGATCAGCTACGAGAAGTTGCTCGACGTCTTCTGGCACAATGTCGATCCGCTCACGCCCGACGCCCAGTTCTGCGATCACGGCAACCAGTATCGCACCGCCATCTTCTATCACGACGATACGCAACGGCAGCTCGCCGAGGCGTCGAAGCAGCGTCTCGATGCGTCAAAGCGCTTCGACAAGCCGATTGTCACCGCGATCGTCGCGGCCACCGAGTTCTACCCGGCCGAGGAATACCACCAGAAATACCACGAGAAGAATCCGCTGCGGTACAAATACTACCGATGGAACTGCGGCCGCGATCAACGCCTCAAGGCACTGTGGGGAAGCGCTGCACCGCACGCCGAGGAGGGAAAGGAATGATCCGGATTTACGTGGCTCCGCTGCTGTTACTCGTGACGGTGATGGCGCGAGCGGCAGGTGCACAGGCGCCGGCGCCCGGCTGGAATCCGGCTGCGTTCAAGAAGCCCAGTGAGGCGGAGCTGAAGAAAATGCTCACGCCAACTCAGTATGATGTCACCCAGCACGCCGGTACCGAGGCACCGTTCCACAACGAGTACTGGGACAATCACAAGGCGGGTATCTACGTGGATGTGGTGTCCGGTGAGCCGTTGTTCAGCTCGCTCGATAAGTACGACTCCGGCACCGGTTGGCCGAGCTTCACCAAGCCGCTTGAACCGAGCGACATCAGCACAAAGACCGATCGCGAGCTCTTCATCTCGCGAACCGAGGTCCGCTCGTCACACGCCGACTCGCATCTCGGCCACGTCTTCGATGATGGCCCGCCGCCGACGGGGCAGCGCTACTGCATGAACTCGGCAGCCTTGCGCTTCATTCCCGTCGACCGACTCAAGGAAGAAGGTTACGGCCAATACCTGCCGTTGTTCGATACGCCACAGCCTAAATGAGAATCACGAAAGCGCGAAAGCACGAAAACGAAAGAGCTCTTCCTTTTCCCTTTTTCGTGTTTTCGGGATTTCGCGCTTTCGTGATTCTCCCTCCTCCCGCATGTCAGATCGTCGCTTGCTCAACGCGCGCACTTCGGGCCATAACGTCCCGGGGGCGGAAGCGTATTGCGCCGTGAACGCAAGAACGAGCATGAAATGTTGAATGCGAGACGACGCCTGCGCTGCGCGTGGTGGAAGCTGCCGGCGCTCGCACTGCTCATCGCGATCACCGGCGGCAGTGTCATGGGTCTGGACGGAACGCCCACCGGCTGCGTTGGTGACTGCGACCACAGCGGCACGGTCACGGTTGATGAGGTGGTCATCGGGATCAACATCGCGCTCGGCAGCCTGGCGCTCAACACCTGCCCGACGTTCGACAGCGACGGCGACGGAACAGTGTCTGTTGACGAGCTCATCACCGCCGTCAACAACGACCTGACCGGTTGCCCGGCGGTCGCCACAGTCACGCCGACGCCATTGCCGACCGTTACGCCGACCCTGGCTCCCGCATTCTGCGATCTTCCGGGATCGGTGCAAACCACGGCAGATGGTATCGTCGTGGTTCCCGGGGCAAGCACGCCCGACCTCAGTTACCTGCATCTACCGGTTGGTTTCTGTGCGCACTTCTTTGCGAAGGTTGCCGAGACGCGCCAGCTGCGCTTTTCCCCGAGCGGCGATCTGTTCGCCGCATCACCGTCGACCTTTACCGCCGGCGGCGCCGGCGGCGGTCGCGCGGCGATCGTTGTACTGCCCGATGACGATCACGACGGTGCGGCGGACGCGGTGATTACGTTCCTCGGCGACTTACCGTCGACGCAGGGCCTGCTCTTTGCCAACGGCTCCTTGTACTACCAGCAAGCCACCACGATCATGCGCGTGCCCTACACCCCCGGCGACCGCGCGCCATCGGGCAGCAGCGAACAGGTGGCAGACATCACGATCTATACGTCCGACATACACTGGCCCAAGGTTTTGGACGCCGCTGATGACGGCACCATCTACGTGACCAACGGCGGCGATCAAGACGAGGTGTGTGACCCCACGCACCCATTTCATGGTGGAATCCTCAAGCTCGATGGCTCGCCCGCTGGGAGTCCCGTGGCGCGCGGCTTCCGCAACCCGATCTCCTTGCGCTGCGTGCGTGGATACAATCGCTGCTACGCGGTCGAGCTGACCAAGGATGCATCAGGGATTCAGGGCGGCCGAGAGAAAGTCGTGCCGATTCGTCAGGGCGACGATTGGGGCTTTCCCTGTTGTGCCACCAAGAACGTCCCATTCCCTGACGTCCTTCCGGTACCCAACTGCTCCACCGTTGCGCCCGACAGCAATTCGTTCACTGTCGGCGACACGCCGTTCGACGTGGATTTCGAGACGGGGAAATGGCCGCCGCCGTGGAGCAACCGCGCGTATCTGCCTTTGCATGGCGCGGTGGGAAGCTGGCTTGGTGCGCGTGTGGTCGGCATCGGGATGGATCCGACCACTGGCGAGATTCTCCCAGGCTCTGATCTCGACGGCACCTCGAGCGGGGCACTCATGAATTTCGCCGAAGGCTGGGATGACGGGACTCGCTCACATGGCCGGCCAGCCAATGTGGCATTTGCGCCTGACGGCCGCCTGTTCCTGGGGAACGACGCCAGCGGCGACATCATCTGGATCGCGCCGCTGGGCTTGCGCTGACCCCCGCTTGAACACACCCTCCGTACCCTGGTAAGCCGATGCGCAGGTAGGA
>CAZTDK010000774.1:0-3376 GCA_964611965.1 uncultured Binatia bacterium (SeqCode)
GTCAATTCCTCCTCAGCCAAGCGCCGCAGCCCACGGATCGCACCCACACGGTGCGGGTGATGATGGGCACCGGACTGCGCGCCGACCTCTGGCATGCCTTTCAGCAACGTTTCGGCGTCGCGCGCATCATCGAATCCTACGGCTCCACCGAAGCCAATACCGCGATCATCAATCTCGACAACAAGCCCGGCTCGATCGGCCGCGTTCCGTTCAAGCAGCTGCACAACGGCCGGCTGATTCGCTTCGACGTCGAGAGCGAGACGCACGTGCGCAACGCCCAAGGCTTTTGCGTCGAGTGCGCGCCCGGAGAGATCGGCGAGTTCATCGGCCGCATCCGCGGCGCCAAGGACACCGGCGTGCAACGCTTCGAGGGGTATACGTCGGCGGAGGAGACCGAAAGAAAGATTCTCCGCAACGTCTTCGAGGCCGGCGATGCGTGGTTCCGCACCGGCGATCTCCTGCGCCGCGATGCCGATGACTACTTCTATTTCGTCGACCGCATCGGCGACACCTTCCGGTGGAAAAGCGAGAACGTGTCGACGCAAGAGGTTGCCGCCATCCTCAACGGCTTTCCGGGCGTCGAGATCGCCAATGTGTACGGCGTCGAAGTTCCCGGCGAGACCGGTCGCGCCGGCATGGCGGCGCTCGTGTTCCACGACGGCGCGCAGTTCGACGGCCGCGCCTTCTACGCATTTGCCGCGCAGCACCTGCCGCCCTACGCCGCGCCGCTGTTCGTCCGCCTACCGAAGGAAGCGGATGTGACCGGGACGCTCAAGCTGCGCAAGCTCGAGCTGCAGCGCGAAGGGTACGATCCGCGCGTGGTAGAGGACCCTCTGTACCTGCGCGACGAGCAAGCCGCGGCCTACCTCCCATTGACTGTCGAGCGCGCAAGTGTACTGGTACGCGATCGGCCGCACGGCGATCGCGCGGCCGTCTCTTCGTCTTGATGGGAATGATCCCTGAGTAAGGAAGGCAGATATGTACATCGACTACACGGCTGAGCAACGCGCCCTGCGCGACCAACTGCGCGAGTATTTCGCCAAGTTGATGACTCCGGAGCTTCAGGAGGAGTCGGAAACCAGCGAGGGCGGCGGTCCGCACTATCGGAAAGCACTGCACAAGATGGGCGCGGATGGCTGGCTGGGCATCGGCTGGCCCAAGGAGTTCGGCGGCCAGGGCCGCTCGATCATCGAGCAGTTCATCTTCAGCGACGAAGTGCAGCGCGCCGGCTATCCCCTGCCGTTCCTGACCATCAACTCGGTCGGCCCCACCATCATGCGCTACGGCTCGGCGGAACAGAAGGCCGAGTTCCTGCCCCGCATCCTGCGCGGCGACGTACACTTCGCCATCGGCTACTCCGAGCCGTCGGCGGGAACCGACCTGGCGTCGCTGCGCACGCGCGCCGTGCGTGACGGCGACTCGTACGTCATCAACGGCAGCAAGGTGTTCACCAGCTTGGCGGAGTTCTCCGACTACGTCTGGCTGGCGGCGCGCACCGATACCGACGCGAAGAAACACAAGGGCATCTCGATCTTCATGGTCGACACCAAGTCGCCCGGATACAAGTGCACCCCCATCTGGACCATGGCCGGCGTGCGCACCAACGCGACGTATTACGAGGACGTGCGCGTGCCCGCCACGATGCGGGTTGGCGGCGAGAACGAAGGCTGGGGCTTGATCGTCAATCAGCTCAATCACGAACGCATCTCGCTGGTGGCGACCGGACCCGCCGAGCGTCTCTTCGAGGAGATCCAGCAATGGGCGCAGAGCACGTGCGATGCCCACGGCCGCCGCGTCATCGATCACGAGTGGGTGCGTCTCAAGCTGGCGCGGGTGCGCGCCAAGCTGGCAGCGCTCAAGCTGCTCAACTGGCGACAGGCGTGGTCGATGACCATGGACACCTTGAACTTTGCCGAAGCCTCGACCGTGAAGGTGTACGGCACGGAGTTCGCCGTCGAAGCCTACCGCGATCTGCTCGAAGTGCTCGGCCATCGCGGGTTTCTCAAACGCGGCTCGCCGGAAGCCGTGATCCGTGGCCGCCTCGAGAAGATGCATCGCGCCGCCTTGATCCTGACGTTCGGTGGCGGGACCAACGAGATCCAGCGCGACATCATCGCCATGGCCGGCCTGGGGATGCCCCGGGAGCTGCGCTAGCGACAGGATTGCTGAACCACCAAGGTCACGCAGCGCACGAAGGCTACCGACATGAATCGTGGTTTCGTTGGTGTCCCTGCTGTCCTTTACGTCCTTTCAGCGAACAGAAAAGAGAACCCATGAATTTCGGACTTTCAGAAGATCAAGAAGCCTTGCGCGGCCTGGCCGCGCAAATCATCGGGGACCACGCCACGCACGAGCGCTTGAAGCAGATCGAGGCGGCCCCGGAGTGGTTCGACCGCGAGCTCTGGAGCGCGCTGGCGCGCGCCGATCTGCTCGGTGTCGCGTTGCCGGAGGAATGCGGCGGCGGCGGGCTTGGCTTCGTCGAGCTCTGTGTCCTGCTCCATAGTGTCGGGCGGTATTGTGCGCCGATTCCCGCGTGGCCAACCCTGCTGCTTGGTGCGCTGCCCATCGCCGAATTCGGCACACCGGCGCAGCGGCGGCAATTCCTGCCGTCGGTGGTCAAAGGGGAGACCATCCTCAGCGCGGCGCTCGTGGACACCCAGTCGGAAGAGCCGCTCGATCCGGCGGTCACGGCGCGGTGCGACGGTTCCAATTGGCGGCTCGATGGCGTCAAGATGTGCGTGCCGGTGGCGCATCTGGCGGAGCGCATCTTGGTGCCGGCACGCACGGATTCGGACAATATCGGCGTCTTCCTGCTCGATCCGAAAGCCGCCGGTGTGCAGTGCGAGCGGCAGCACACGACGCAAGGCGAGCCGCAATTTCTCATGCAGCTGTCGGGGGCGACGGTCGCGGCGGACGCGGTGCTCGGCGATCCGACCCAGGGCCATCACATCGTCAAATGGCTCGTTGACCGCGCCCTGGCCGGCTTGTGTGCCATGGAAGTTGGCGTGGTCGAACGTGCCCTGCGCATGACCGCCGAATACACGTCGACACGCGAGCAGTTCGGAAAACCGATTGCCAAGTTTCAAGCCGTAGCGCAGCGCGCCGCCGACGCGTTCATCGATGTCGAAGCCATGAAATGGACGACGTGGGAGGCCATCTGGCGTCTGGCCGAAGGCTTGCCGGCCGACGAGGCCATCGCCATCGCGAAGTTCTGGGTGGGCGAGGGCGGCCATCGCGTTGTGTACGCCGCTCAGCATCTTCATGGTGGCATCGGCATCGATCTCGATTACCCACTGCACCGTTCGTACATCTGGTCGAAGCAAATCGAGCTCACCCTCGGATCGGCGACGCAGCACCTGGTGCACCTGGGCGCCGC
>CAZTDK010000775.1:0-3374 GCA_964611965.1 uncultured Binatia bacterium (SeqCode)
GCCCCCGAGAACGACGCCGAGGATGATCCACAGCGTGCCCGGCAGGTAGCCAAATTGGGCGCAGAGGGTCGGTCCAATCAGCGGGCCGGGGCCGGCGATGGCGGCAAAGTGGTGGCCGAACACGATCCAGCGATTCGTCGGCACGAAATCGCGGCCGTCATTGATGCGCTCTGCGGGTGTTTGGCGCCGATCGTCAAGGCTGAGCACACGGGCAGCGAGAAACGCGCTGTAGAAGCGATATGCCACGGCGTAGGTGGCGACCGCCGCGACGACCATCCACACGGCGCCGACGGGCTCGCCGCGTCCCAGGGCCACCATGCCAAGGGCAAGCGCGCCCAGTGCGGTAACCAGAAGCCAGAGGACAGCGCGCAACAGTCGCATAGACGGGCGAATATGCGCCAAGCCGCCGGCCCGACGCAAGCCGTCGCGATGGACGGCCACGCACAGCCACGCACACTTCCCCGTTGCTGGGGGCACCCCATTTCCTGTAGCCTACCCCGGCCATGTACATCCGCGATTTGATCGGCGCGCAGGGGCCAGTGTTCTCGTTTGAATTCTTCCCCCCGAAAACGGAGGCCGGGGAGCAGAACCTCTACCGGGCGATCGAGCAGCTCCGACATCTGCACCCGACCTTCGTGTCAGTGACCTACGGCGCCGGCGGCAGCACACGCGACAAGACGGTCGAGCTCGTGTGCCGCATCAAACACGAGCTCGGCATCGAGACCATGGCCCATCTGACGTGTGTCGGCGCCGATCGCGCCGAGATCCATACGGTGCTGCAACGCCTGCGCGCCGGAGGCATCGACAACGTCCTCGCCCTGCGCGGTGATCCACCGCGCGAGCAGTCCCAGTTCGTCCGACCCACAAATGGCTTCGCGTACGCGTCCGAGTTGGTAGAGTTCATTCGTACGCAGGGCTTTCCGTTCTCGATCGGGGCGGCTTGTTATCCCGAGGGACACGTCGAGTGCCGCGCCCTCGACGCCGACCTGACGAATCTCATGGTTAAACTCGCGGCTGGCGTCGATTTCGCGATCACGCAGCTGTTCTTCGACAATGCCGACTATTTCGCCTTCGTGGAACGGGCGCGCGCACGCGGCATACAGGTTCCGATCATTCCCGGTATCATGCCGATTACCAATGTCGCGCAAATCGAACGCTTCACGTCCATGTGCGGCGCCCACATTCCCGCGGCGCTGCAGGCACACCTCAACGCAGCACGCGACGATGAGGTAGCAGTGCGGGAGATCGGCATTGCGCATGCGACGGCACAGTGCCGTGACTTGCTGGAGCGCGGGGCGCCCGGCATCCACTTTTACACGTTGAACCAGTCACCTGCGACGCGCGCCATCTTCGAGCGCCTACCGCGTTGATCCCGTGCCGACTATTGTCACCTTCACGCCATTGCAGCCGCCAACGCGCGTCCCCGTGAAGGGTCGGGGGCGTCTCTTCGCGCATCGGTGTGAAGATGTCTCCGGTCGCAAACACCAGCAGCGGTTGCCGCTCGGCAGCGTGCGCGGCATCGTATATCTCGACGCGTTGTGCCTGCATTGCGGCGCGCATTTCGTCTGGGCAGACGACGATGTCGTGGCGCGCACCGAGCGCGAGTGATAGGGCGCGCCCCCGCCGAGATCCTGCACGACCGACATTTTCGATTCTTGCCAACAGATTCTGCTTGACAAGATTGCGGGCACCGCGTACGAAATATCCACGATGTTTGAGCCTGTGGTTTGGCCTTGCCTGCGGCACGCGAGAAAATTTTGAGGTGTGCAGATTTCTCTTGACAGGTGTGACTTGACTGCGGTAAAGAACGGGATATCGGTTAATTTGGGGTCAAGGGCGAACACGTTGATTCGGGCGCGCTACGGATTACGAAGGAGGGAGATTATGTCTGGCAGGAAGAGTGTTGTTCGAATGGCCGGTTGGGCGGTCACGGGAATGGGCTTGGTCGGGTTTGTGGCCCTGCAAGCGGTCGCAGAGCAACCGAGCCATGGCTTTCATCACCCGCCTGGGGCGCATAAGCCGCACAAGCCACATCCACAGCTGAATCCACCACCGAGTGGACATAAGCCGCACAAGCCACATCCGGAATTGAATCCGCCACCGAGCGGGCACAAGCCACACAAGCCACACCCCCAGCTGAATCCGCCGCCAAGCGGACACAAGCCTCACAAGCCACATCCAGTATTGAACCCACCGCCAAGCGGGCATAAGCCACACAAGCCGCATACAGCGCACAAGCCTCATCCGTCGCTGAACCCGTTTGCTCCTGGTCAATAGGCTTCATCGTTCTCAGTACAGCGGGCACCCAGACCTTGGGTGTCCGCTTTTTTCTTGGCCTCTCGCCACGTTCCCGCCTTTCGGTCGAACCCATCAGGACGCCGCAGCGGGGCGCTTTTCGAGCGCCGGTCTTTCCCTGCCATCGCAGTACACCGCCTCGGCGGACTGCCCTTCCCGCTTCTACAATCTTTTCATGTGCTATCGCATCGCCTCTTGGTGAACGCTAGGAGTTTACGACCGCGCTGGACGACAGTCGGATCATGAGAAGCGTTCCCTCCTTATTGTTGATTTGGACGTTGCCCATTCTCTTGGCAACCGGCGTGCACGCCGATCCACTTCGACTTTCAGCCGATGAGGTTGTTGCGCGCGCCATTGCAACGAATCTCGAGCTCCGGGCAAGCCGGAAGGATGTGAATGTTGCGGAGGCTGGTCTGGAACGTAGTCGATCGCTGCTGCCTGGAAACCCATTGGTGACCGCGGGTGCGCAGCATGCGGATGGCTTCGCTCCCAACTACAGCTTTTCCGTGTCGCAGGAGTTCGAGATCGCCGGGCAGCGCAGCGCACGCATGAACGCGGCACAACAGGAGGTCGAAAAGGCAACTTGGGATGTGAAGACCGCTGAGCGAACACTGGCTGCAACGGCAAAAACCGCGTTCATTCACGCCTTGATCAGCATTGAGCGTGTCACCGCGGCCCAACAGGGCGTGGATGCCACGACAGAACTGCTTCACATCCATGAACAGGACAAGGCCACTTCGGATGTGCAACGCATCGAGCGTAACCAGGCACGCATACAGGCAGCCCGGGACCGACGTACCCTGTCATGGGCGGAGCACGGACGAGAGAGCGCATTCACTGCACTACGGGGACTCTTGGGACTTCCCATCGATCAGGCCATCGTCTTGACCGGTGCGCCGCAAACGGAAGTCCGCCCGCTCCCATCCGATGCTGCGCTGATCACCCGGGCGTTGGATAGACGGTCCGACTTGATAGCTCTGCGGCACTCGGTTGAACACGCGGACTTGCAGTTGGCGCTCGTTCGTCGCGAAGGCATCCCAAACGTGACGCTTTCGGGCAACTATGGGCGCTTCGAGGCT
>CAZTDK010000776.1:0-3357 GCA_964611965.1 uncultured Binatia bacterium (SeqCode)
ACCCGAAAGATCGATGTCAAATTTCGCCGCCGATGGGAGGCCGGACAGATGACGAAGGCCGAGACAGGCATTCATTGCAGTGCTCCGGGTAGGCTGCTGCATCCGCGCAACGCTGCTCTGGTGGTGGTGCTGCTGCTGGCCAGCGCGTGCGTCAACATCGTTGCGCAGAACGCGCCGGCAGCCATGCAAACGGTCGAGAGCCGTGCCAGGTTCGAGCTCAACTGCCCTAACCTGCAGGCGACGATGCTTTCGGAGAAGATCGTCCAGGGCTGGCGCTTCGATGGCTCCGAGCACACCATTGGCGTGCGTGGTTGTGGAAGGGAAGCGGTCTACATCGCCTACTGCGTCGATCCGACGAACTGCAACGCCTTCTCGCAAACCGGCCGCATCAACAACATGTCGAACCTCATGCCGTAACGCCATCCACATTGCCGGAGGAATGCATGCATCGGAAGAACATGTGCAGGTGGGCACCCCTCGTCCTGCTCGTTTTTGTGCTCACGTCGTGCGCGTCGATGGAGCAGACGTATAACGAGAATCCCAAGGCGCTGCTCGGCGGCCTCTTGGGTGCCGGCGCGGGCGCCGGTATCGCGGCGGCAGCCGGAGGGAGCCCGGGCGTCATTGTCGCCAGTGCGTTGGGCGGAGCGCTGTTGGGCGGCTTCGTCGGGCACAAGCTGGACAACCGCGACAAGCAGATGGCCTCGCAGGCCGCCACGCAGGCGTTCGAAAAAAATCAAACCGGGCAAGCCTCGGTGTGGAACAATCCCGAGACCGGCAACTCCGGAACCGTGACGCCGACCAAGACCTATCAGCTCGCCACCGGGCAGTACTGTCGTGAGTACACACAGACCATCACCATCGGCGGTGAGCCGCAGAAGACCTACGGCACCGCCTGCCGCCAGGCGGACGGAACCTGGAAGATCCAGACGTGACCGGCGGTCGATTTCATTTCTAGAGCCTGGTTCCTCTTGGGTCATTGCGAATGATGCCGGCCACGAGCCTTCGCCTACGGAGATCAGTCATGCGCCGAACAGCCATCACTTCCCTCGTTGTCACCGCCGCGCTCGTGCTCGCCGGCGGGGTGCCGGTGCACAGCCAGGCGGCGCCCCGCGCGACCCCCTATGACCCGAAGGCGGCGTTTGCTGAAACTGACAAGAATCGTGATGGGGAGATCGATGTCGGGGAGTTCCATGACCGCCTCGTCGAAATCTTCTACAGCGCCGATGCCAACAAGGACGGGTTTCTCACCGTCGAAGAATTCAGCCAGTTGCCCTATCCGGAAGGCTTCAAGCAGGTCGACGAGAACGGCGACGGGCGGGTCTCGTTGAAGGAGTTTGTCCACGTCCGCATGCGTCAGTTCGGAGCTGCCGACACCAACCACGACGGCGAGCTGTCGCTCGACGAGGTCATCGTCGTGTTCGAAGGAAAGAAGAAGCCATGACTGCCACGGTCGGACGCGCGGCCATTGTCGCCCTTGCTGCAGCATGCGCGCTGCTCCAAGGCTGTCCGTCGGCCTATCAGCGAACGTACGAGCAAACGACGCAGCGGCTCGAGATGCAGCAACGTGCCGCCCAGGCGGAGGCAGAAGCCGCGCATGCCCAGGCACAGAAGTATGCCGCCGTCATTTACTTTCCCGTCGGCAGCGCCGTGATCGGTGATGATGGGCAGCGCGAGCTCCGCTGGTTCGTCCAGCAGATGCAACCGTTTCCGCAAGCCATGATCCAGGTGCAGGGATTTGCCGACTCCACCGGATCCGAAGCCAATAACCAAAATCTGTCTCAAACACGTGCCGACGCGGTGGCGAGTTATTTGAACGCCCAGGGCATTGCTCCGGCGCGCCTCGTGGTCCAGGGGTTTGGTCAGCAGTATGCGGCTGCCTCCAACGAAACCACGCAGGGGCGCCGCAACAATCGCCGCGTTGAGGTCACGGTTCGCTGAGGGTTTCAGCGTTGATACGTTCCCAAGCACGTCACGCTTCGATATCCTGACTCGGGGCATTCAACCCAATGCCACTGGGGCGCTTGCCCCACTCTCACCTGGGGAGAATCTTTTCCGCTCAGAGATCCGCTCGTCCTTCCTGGCACGGCAGTTGCCCTACTCCGAGCGACGGCGTTGCTCTGCGGCGCTGCGAGACGCAGGAGGATGAGAATGCGGATTCAGTGGAACATGAACCTGATGATGATGGCGCTGGGGCTAGCGACGAGCATCGCCGGCACCGCGGCGTACGCCACAACGAACTCGAAGGTCGATTTGGTGGCCACCGCGGCTGCGCCTACGGCGACGGGCAAGGCGAGGATCGCCGTGCGCAACGCATCGACAGGTATTTTCGAAGTGTCGGTGCAAGGCTTGGCCCCCCGAGCTGACTACGAGCTCGTGCTTGGAGGGATCAAGGTGACCACGTTGCGGACCAATCAGCAGGGGGTGGCACACCTGCGGTTCACGACCAGGGGCCACCGCGGCACCCGATTCCTCGGCTTTGACCCGCGTGGGCAAGCGATCGAGGTGCGCCAGGGATCAGGAGACGACGTGCTGCTCGCGACACTGCCGAAAACGACGGACGGCGGAGCCAAGGTTCCCTGTTGCGTTCCCGACGACCGCGGCTCGGAGTGCGAGGATCGCGCGGCCGATGAATGCGTTGCGCAGGGCGGAACGGTTGCCGTTGCGACGTCATGCTTGCCCGACCCCTGCGGTGCCGCTCCGCCCGTGGGCTCACCGGTTGTCTGCTGCGTGCCCGACGAGACTGGCCCGCTGTGCGAAGATCGCACCCAAGCTGATTGCGCTACTGCCGGAGGCACGATGGTGGCGGCGGCATCCTGTACTCCCAACCCGTGCGCCGCGGCTCCGGCCCCGCCTGATACGCATGTGCAGTGCTGCGTCGCGGCATACTACGTCTGGGCGTGCGAGGATCACACCGTCGATGAGTGCCAGACCCTCGGCGGCATCGACAAGGGGCCGGGGGCCTGCTCGCCGAATCCGTGTGGCGATGTGCCGCCGTCCCGAGGCCACGGCATCTGCTGTCTGCCGAATGCCGCGGGGGACGAAGTCGAGTGTGAGGACCGCGCCGCGACCGACTGCAGCGCTGCCGGAGGCGTGGTCAAGAGCGGCCAGGTCTGCGATCCCACCATCTGTGCCGACGTGCTCCCGCCTACTCCGGACATTGCGTGCTGTGTGCCCAACGCCGCCGGGACTGAGATCGAATGCGAAGATCTGACCGCCGCGAGCTGTGCCGCGGCGGGGGGGACCGGCAGGGGCGCCGGCGTGTGCGCGCTCGACACGTGCGCCGACATCGTCGCCCCGAATGCCGCCGTGATGTGCTGCCTGCCGAAGGGCAATGGCGAGTCGGAATGTCAGGATCGC
>CAZTDK010000777.1:0-3353 GCA_964611965.1 uncultured Binatia bacterium (SeqCode)
GCGGTGGTGAGCGAGCAGTTCGGATACACGCCCGGTCCGGCGCTGCGGATCGAGATCATCGAGCAGGCGGACGACACGGTCGTCATCATGGTGCCTCCCAAGCCGGAGGCAGGCCAGGACATCGAGCGGGAGCTGACGCGGGTGACGGAGCAGGTGCTCGACCTGCTCTTCTCGTCGGGGATCGGCGGCTTCTTCATCCCGGACGAGTCGCAGAAGTGGGTGCTGCGCGAGATGAGGCTGGCGGCCCAGAAGAAGACGGGGCTCGATGTCTCGGAGCCGTAGTCCGTCCCACCGCGGCGACAGGCAGCGATGAAGCCGGGCTTCTGGGACGACCTCGTCCCGCTGAAGGGCGGGTTGTTCGGCGCCCAGCTCGCCGGCTGGACACCCGGACCGCCCGCGAGGTCGGGGCTCGGCTGCCGCATCATCGCGGACCAGCAGATCGAGGTGGCGCCGTCCGTCTCGCTGGCGGCAGACGTCCACGTGCCGAAGGTGCCCGGCGGCTATCCGGCGGTCATCGCCTTCGCGGCCTACTCGAAGGAGCTGCAGGCGACGGGCGCACCGACCGGCAACAACGAGACCGGCAGCCCGCCCGTCTTCACCGATCGCGGCTATGCCCACGTCATCGTCACCCGGCGCGGCATGGGCCGTTCGGGCGGCGAGGACGCGGTCTATCTGAACGACACCGACGTGGCCGACCATACCGAGGTCATCGCCTGGGCCGCCGCCCAGCCGTGGTGCGATGGGCAGGTCGTCCTGTTCGGCACCTCGTACTACGGAATGACGCAGCCGCAGGTGGCGCGCCTTCGTCCGCCGGCGCTGAAGGGTTTCTTCTCGATCGAGATGTGCACGGACTTCTTCCGCCACATCGCCATGTTCGGCGGCGCGCCGCAGCCGAGCTTCTTCGCGCTCTGGATGGGAGCGAACTTCACGCCGTTCCAGTTCGCACTGCACGTGCCGCCGCTGCTGCGCGCGCTGGCGAGCCACATCACCAACTCCCCGCTGAAGCGCGTGTGGTGGCCGCAGGTGAAGAAGCGAATGGCCGGGATCATGGCGGGATTCCAGCGCCAGACCGCGACGGTGGCGACGCGCGAGCGGTTCGCCTCCTTCGTGCTCGACGGCAAGACGCGCGCGACCAGCCCGCTGCCCGGTGGGCCGTCCGGCGCGCTCGGCGACATTACCGTGCCGTTCGTGGTGGTGCAGAATCCCGGCTACCTGAACCTGCACCAGTTCGGCGCGTACGACCTCTTCGAGAACGCCGGCACGCCTGCCGATCGACGGTGGCTGATCATCGGGCCTCCGGCCTACGACCTACCGGCCTACCATTGGCAACTGGAAGCGCTCGCCTTCTTCGACCATCTCCTCTACGGCACCGACAACGGCTACGCGGGCCAGCCGCCAGTGCGATACTGGACGCAGGGGATCGACGCCTATCGCGCAGCGTCGGCCTGGCCGCTTCCCGGCAGCACCGCGATCCGTCTGCACCTGGCGTCGAATGGCGCAGACGCGAGCATGCACCGGCTGACGCGCGATCCGCAGCAGGACGGGCAGAACCGATGGGCGGCCGTGCCGCTCGGCGCCACCGTGTGCGCCGGCTTCGACGAGGTGACCAATCAGATTCTCAGCTACGAGATGAGCGTCGATGAGGAGATCGAGCTGACCGGCCCGCTGACGCTGAGCCTCCGCTTCAGCGCCAACGAGATCGACTCCCACGTGGTCGCCCGCACCGGCGTCGTCTCGAGGGACGGCGCGCATCGCATCCTCTCCATGGGCGCGATCCGGCCGGCCTGCCGCCGGATCGACCGAACGCGCTCCACGGCGACCGAGATCGCCATCGACATCGACGAGCCCGCACCGCTGGTGCCGCACACGCCGGTGCGGCTCGTCTTCAGCCTGACGCCGCAGCCGGTGGTGCTGAAGCCGGGCGAGCGCCTTCGCCTCGACGTCGCGAGCCGCACCGATCTCCTGCGCAGCGACCCGAGCCACGGCCACGCGCAGTTCGACATGCAGGTCCCGCCCTATTTCTCGCGCAACACCATCCACTACGGGCCCGACACCTACCTCGAGGTGTGGACCATGGGGGTGTATCGTGGCGGCGCCGGGGGCGACGCCGCCGCCCCGTGTGGGAAACGTCTGATAGTGACGCCTTCCGTTTATGCCGCCTAACCGCCGGCAAAAACCAGCTGCCCAAAAAAGCGGAGCACCCTTCGAGAGCTTCAGCGTGAGCAGAAACGTTCAATAGATTCGGGAGCGGGGTTTTCAGCAGGTTCCAACGAGGGTATAGGGCGTGATGACGCCCGCCATGGTTGCGCCGCCGAGGGTGAAGTAGACGTTGCGATCGGTGACGGCGAGGTCGAACACCATGCGGCGCTCGAGGCGCCCGACCAGCTCGGCCAGCAGCGTGCGATCGACGCCATAGATCTCCAGCGCCGCGGCGCGGTGGATGCGCTCGCCGGCGAGTTGACGCACGAGCTGAACCGGATCCTTGTGCGTGTAGATGGCCACCCGGGGGGCCGCCTTGCTGGCTTTGTGCACCCGGGCGGCATCGGGGGCGCCGATCTCGATCCAGGCTTGCACGACGCCTGTCAGGTCGCGTACCGCGAGTGCGGGCTCGTCCGGCTCCGCGAGCCCACGCGAAAAGGCGATGCCCTCCGTGTACTCGAGGCAATATGCCAGGACGCGCGTCAGCAGATACTCCGCGGTCTCCGACGGCTGCCGGGCGACCCGCAGCGCCAGTGACTCGTACACGCCGCGGTCCACGTCGGCAAGCTGCACTTCGAACGTGTAGATGGTTGCGGTTAGTGCCACGAGTGCTCGGAGACGCGCGGATCAGTCATGAGGCTGCGCGACGGCTGAGCGAATTCAATCGCTCAGCGCCTGCGCCGTCGGCGTGCGGTCCCCGCACGGCCGGGAGCGCCGGTTGCGCCGCCGTCGCCGTGGGTGGGCGAGCGCCGGCTTCTGCGCCGTGCTGGCTCCGTGGGTGGAACTGGGCAACGCGGTATGCGGCAATGCCAGGCCCAGCTCGGCCTGAATGTCTCTGACGAGGGCTTCCTCGTCCGGGGCGATGAAGGTGATCACCTGACCGGTGGCGCCGGCGCGGGCGGTGCGTCCGGCACGATGGATATAGTCTTCCGAGCACCGCGGCACGTCGAAGTTGATCACGTGCGAGATGCCGCTGATGTCGAGCCCGCGTCCGGCCACGTCGGTGGCGACCAACACCGGGCAGTCGCCGCGCCGGAAGGCATCGAGTGCCTCGGTGCGCTCCGTCTGGCTGCGGTTGGAATGGAGGCTGGTCGCATTGACGCCGCTGCGCGCGACCACGCGCGCGAGACGGTCCGCGTCGATCTTGCGCTTCA
>CAZTDK010000778.1:0-3353 GCA_964611965.1 uncultured Binatia bacterium (SeqCode)
CCGCCTTACGATCCTGCCCGACCAAGTGCACGTGCATGCCCGCATCGACGCCGAAAATCGCTACCGCGGCATCTTTGCGGTCCCGGTGTACCGGCTCGCCGTCGAAGTGAACGGCGAGTTTGTCGCGCCCGACCTTGCGGCGCTGAACATCGATCCGGCGCTGGTTGAGTGGAGCCGGAGCGAGCTGGCGCTGGGAATTGCCGATGTGCGGGCCGTGCAAAACCGCGCCGCCGTGTTGTGGGACGGCGACACCTACGCCTTCGTGCCGGGCCCGGGAGACTTCGATGGCGTCGATGGCGGCATTCACGCGGCCGTCGCGCAGCCGTTCCGCATCCCGCGCGTCGCCTTTGCCCTGCAGCTCGACATCAACGGCAGCAGCGGGGTGTACTTCACACCCGTCGGCCAGGAAACGGTCGTCGACATCGACTCGAACTGGCCCGACCCCAGCTTTCAAGGCAACTGGCTGCCGGCGCAGCGCACCGTCGGCGCAAAGGGATTTTCCGCCACCTGGCAGATTCCGTTTCTGGGACGCAACCAGCCACAGGTCTGGACATCCGCCACCAAGGCTCCCGATCTGTGCGCGACGCCTTTCGGCGTGGAGCTTATTACCGCCGTTGACGAGCACCGCATGGCGGAGCGCAGCGTGAAGTACGCCCACCTGTTCATTCTGCTGACCTTCGGCACCATCTGGCTCATCGAGGTCCTGACGCGGCTGCGCGTACATCCGATCCAGTACCTGCTCATCGGCGCGGCGCTGTGCATCTTCTACCTGCTCGAGCTGTCGTTGGCCGAGCAACTCGGCTTCGGCATCGCGTACCTGGCGGCGAGCGCGGCGGTCACCGGATTGATCGGCGCCTATGGCCTGGTCGTGCTGCGCGGTGCTGGATCGGCGGCCGGCGTCGCCGGCGTGGTGGCTGCCTTATATGCGTATCTCTACGTGCTGGTGACGAACGAAGACTACTCATTGCTGATGGGCTCGCTCGGTCTGTTCGTTGCGCTCGCCGTGACGATGTATCTGACGCGTAGCGTCGATTGGTACCACCTGACCGGCGAGCCGCGGTTGGCGGACGATGTTGCCTGAGCGTAGTATCGCGGGCGTGCAATCATATCCTCTCGGACTTGGCAGCCCGCAGCGACCCAACCCTGTCCTGAGCCCCGTCGAAGGAGGGGAGCGGACCATAGAAAGGACGCCGGCCGCAGGCCCATGGCGAAGATTCTTGTAGTCGACGACGACGGCCACATCCGTGAGGTCGTCCGCTTTGCGCTGGAGACGGCGGGGCACACGGTGCTTGAAGCTGCCGACGGGGCCGCGGCGCTGCGCCGGTTCCGCGAGGAGCCGTGCGACGTCGTCGTGCTCGACATTCTCATGCCGGAAATGGATGGACTCGAGGTGTGTCGCAAGCTGCGCGAGCGCAGCCCGGTGCCGATTGTGTTTCTGTCGAGCCGCGACGAAGAGATCGACCGCGTCATCGGCCTGGAGATCGGCGCCGACGATTACGTCACCAAACCGTTCAGTCCGCGCGAATTGGTGGCGCGGGTAAAGGCGTTGCTGCGGCGCATTGCCGCACCCACCGCTGAGACCAACGAAGCACCGCTGCGGCGCGGTGATCTGGTTCTCGACACCCAGCGCTACAAGTGCTTCTGGGGCGCGACCGAGGTCATCCTTACCGTCACCGAGCTCGGCTTGCTGCGCTCGTTGATGGGCGCGCCGGGGCGGGTCTACACGCGCAGCGAGCTGGTGGATCGCGCCTACGGCCTGGGCCACGCCATCACCGATCGGACGATCGATAGCCACATCCGCCGTCTGCGGCGTAAGTTCAACGACGTCGGTGCCGACCCGATCGAGACGGTGTACGGCGTCGGGTACCGATTACGCGAATGACGCGCCGCCCGAGCATTCGTCATCTGCTGCTGATCACCAACGCCTCCGTCCTGCTCTTCCCGATCTTCGCCGGTGTCTTCCTGCACTTGTGGGACGGGCATCTGGTACGCGTCACGGAGCAGCAGCTGATCGCCGAGTCGGTGCTGATCGGCGAGGCGTTCCGCGACCGCGTCCGAGAGGAGCACGGGGCGACGGACGACAGGGATCCGCGCAACGCGCCACTGTCGCCGATCGCCCCGGTCTTGCCGCTGAACTACAGCGTGCAGCCGCCCGTACCACCGCCCAGCCGCTTCGCTGCGGAGCGCGACGGCACGGCGTGGCGGGCCGGCACACGCGTGCTGCCGCTGATGGAGCGGGCGCAACGCACGAACCTCAGCGCGGCGCGAGTGTTGGATGCCTCCGGATGCATCGTGGCCTCGACCGGCGACGACCGCGGCGCCTGCCTGGATCATCTTCCGGAAGTGCGGTCCGCGCTCGCTGGGCACTATGCCGCCGTTGCGCGCGAGCGTCTGCACAACGAGCCGTCACCGCCGTACGACAGCCCCAGCCGCCGCGGCGCGGTGCGCGTGTTTACGATCACCCCGATTCGCGACGACGGACAAGTCATCGGTGCCGTCTACATGTCGCGCACCAGCAGCAGTCCGCTCGAGGCGGTCTGGGACCTGCGGTACACCGTGCTCGCGGCACTGGCGCTGTGTCTCACCCTGACCCTGGTCGTGAGCACGGCTTTGTCGCGCTGGATCATTCGCCCGGTTGAAGCCACGACGGTCGCGATGGATGCGGTGGCGCGCGGCGAGAGTGCGCCGGCGTTGCGTCTCGGCGGCTTCGTCCCCGCCGAGGTGGCAACCCTGAATGCCGCGCTGGCACGGATGACCGCGCAGCTGACGGACCGCGCCACCTACATCGAGCAGTTCGCGGCGACGGCGAGCCACGAGCTCAAGACGCCGCTGACCGGCATTCGTGGCGCCGTCGAGCTCTTGCGCGAAGACTGGGAGAAGATCCCTGACACACAGCGCCGCCGTTTCCTCGACAACATCAGCGCCGACGCGACACGCATGCAGCATCTGGTGACGCGGCTCTTGCAGCTGGCGCGCATCCAAAGCGCGCCGGAGGCGGCTGAGGCGATTGTGCTCGAACCGTTCTGCACCGCGCTGGTGGCGCGCTACGACGGCCAGGTCCGGTTGCACGCGAGCGACGCGCCGCCGAGCCTTACGATGGTGCCCGAGCATCTGGAAACCGCGCTGCGCAATCTGCTCGACAACGCGGTGCGCTACGGCAAGGGTCAGCCCGCCGATCTTACCGTCGCGCGCCACGGCGCGCAGGTCGCTTTCACGGTGCGCAACCACGGCCCCGCCATCAGCCCGGGAAACCGTGAACGGATCTTCGATCGTTTCTTTACCACCGAGCGTGACGCCGGCGGCACCGGTCTGGGGTTGGCGATTGTCAAAGCCGTCGCCGAGACGCGCGGCGG
>CAZTDK010000779.1:0-3352 GCA_964611965.1 uncultured Binatia bacterium (SeqCode)
TTGGAACCCGCCCGGAACGCCGCCGGGCGTCATTACAGGCCCTCGGAAGCCGTCCAGAACGCCGCCGGGCACGATTCGCTGGTCCCCGCATCAGCCCGAAAGGCGGTCGGAGACCTCCGTGCGTCTTTGGGCAGTCCGGAAATGTATTCCTGTTGATTCAACCGGACCTGACTGCCTCTCCGACAAAGCTCTCCGCCGCGGCCAGAAGGCGCGACGGCGATCAGAGGTATGCGCGCGTGACACCGCACGCCTACGCGATGTTGGCAATGTCGAGCATGCGCAGCCAGCGGACGATTCAAACTCCGACAAGTCGTGCTGTGCCAGAACGCTGTGCGCCTGTACCGTGGCGCGTTACACATTTTTCTTTGCAAAGGGTGGCGCGTTGATGTATACGCGTGCACTATCACAGTCAGTCAGAAAGGGGGACATATGGCAACGATCAAGATCGCAGCAAGCGTGGCGGGTCAGCTGGAAGCCGGGGCCTCGATTCTGGCCGCGGCGCGGAAGGTCGACACGCGTCTGGTTAAGGCGCGCGTGGCGGCCCTCGAGCGGGCGCAGCGCGACTACGTGGCGGCGCACGCCAAGGTGCAAGCCGCGGAGGGACGCCTGGCGGCGGCGCAGGTGCACCTGGGTGAGCTCGATGTCGACCTGGACGCGGCAATTGACGCCGTGGCGCGGACGCTGGTTCTCGATGGCAAGCTACGCGCCAATCCCTTCACCGGTCTCAGCTCTCGTTCTCCGAGCGCGCTCACGGCGCTACCGGTGGCCGACAAGGCGGCGGAAGTACATCTGCTGGTGACCGCGGTACGGCACATCAAGGGCGTGAGCAAGCTCGCCATCGCGGCGGCGCAGGCCGCCGACAAAGCCGCGCAGGCCGTCGAGCGCGGCGTGACGGACATCCAAGCGCGGCAAGCCGACATTCGGGCGGCGCGCCACACGCGCGATGTCTGCGCGCAGATCTGGGCAGCCGCGGTCGGCGCGCTCAAGCGCGGCGCCCGTGCCGCTTCCGACGACGGCGCCGCCGGACTGTATGCGGCGCTCTTCGAACGCGCACCGGGCTCGCCGCTGAGCCCGACCAAGCGGTCCCCGCGCCCGAAGCGTCCGCCCATCACACCGCCGCCGGCGGCGAACGGCGGACAACCGACGCCATCACCGGCGGCGTAGTCGTACACCTGACGCGGCGCGTCCCGTAGTCATGGGACGCGCCGTGCCGCAGTGACACGCGGCTCGCTCCTTCCTGACAGAATTCCGTTACCATTGCTCGTTGACAAATTCACCGCCGAATGGTGGATGTATCCCATCGTCGTTTCGTGAGGAGGGCCTTCGATGAAACGAGACACTTGGCTCCCGTCATTGCTCGCATTGTCGTTGGTGGTGCTCGCGACACCGGCACGCGGCCGCCTGACATACACGTGTCTGACCGGCAACGCCCCCCAGGTGTCGAACGACGCGAGTCAGGTCGCGGCGGTGCGTCCCGTGATCGATGCCGCATGCCCCTGCGCAGCCTTTGACGGCAGCTCAGGTGCCACGCACCGCGACTACCTCAAGTGCGCGGCGACAACCCTTGCGGCCGAGGTCGCAGCGCTCCGCCTGCGATCGCAGTGCGTCGTCTTCGTCAAGCGCTCCGTTGGAAAATCCAGCTGCGGAACCAACCCCGCTTTCCATAAACAGCCGTGCGTGACGCGCGTGACCAAGACGGGCGCCGTCCGCTGTGCGCTGACGGCGACGACGAAGCTGGATGGCATTACCCCCGTGAACCGCTGCGTCAGTGGCAGGGGGAACAGTGCGACGCTTTGTCCGTCGTACACCCACTGTGTCGATGCCGCCGACACCAACGGCAACCTGCGCATCGATGCCGGTGACAGCGGCTCGTGTGTCCTGCCGCCAGCACCGACCGCCACACCATCGAGCCCGCCGTCGCCCACAGCCGCGGACACCGCGACGCAGTCGCCGACACCGTCGAAGACACCGACACCTACACTGGTACCGACTGCAACCGCCACACCGTCACCGTCGCCATCAGTGCCGAGCAGTTGCACCAATGCCTCCCAGGATCCGGGCGAGACGGGCTTCAACTGTGGGGGCGTTTGCCCGCCGTGCCAGGATCTCCTCCTGAGCCCCCTGGTCTTCGACTGGCAGTGGTACGTCAGCCACTACTCGGATTTGCAGTTCAATGGCATCACTACGGAGGCGCTGGCACAGCAGCACTGGCTGACCTACGGTATCGATGAAGGACGGCAGGCGTACGCGCAGTTCAGCTCCGCGGTGTACCTTCAGAAGTACCCTGATCTTAGCGCGGCCCTTGGATCGACCAATTATCGCGGCGCCATCGAGCACTACGTCTCGATCGGCTACGCGGAGGGGCGCACGGGGTACTGAGGTAGTCGGAGCGCCGCGGCGCAGTTGTAGCAAGCAGCTGACCGCTGCTTCGGAACCGTAACGCGCTGCCGCTGGATCGGGCCGGGGGCGGAGGCCGGGTTACGACGCTGGCGCTCGGTGGTCGTGCCGATAGATGGCGGGCGCCTTGCGATTCTTCTACGAGGTCACGCTCGGCTGCCCGCAGAGCGACTCCGCGATCCCGCGGCCCCACCGTGGGGCCGAATTCGGCGTGACGGCGGTCCCGCACATGCCCCGCGCTCTGTCTGAAGCGGTTCATCGTCGCCCTTCACCTGGTAAATATCAACCTCGGCACCACCGATGCTTCGGCTTGTGCACACGGCATCCCAAGCGGCCTCAGCGCCGACATCACCGTGATCATCCATGCCGCGAACAACACGATGAACGGATGCTCCGGCTGATGCGTGCACGATCTGTGGCGGAAGCCGCATCGCACCCATCATTGTGATTGACAGTTGCCGTTGTATGGCATGAGACTTCGCCCCGTCCGATCCGCAACCAGCGAATAAGGAGGGGGCAACATGCGAAGACTCGCTCGAGGTTTCCCTTGGTTCAGCGCCGTCAGCATCGGTGCGGCCATGCTTGTTTTTGCGGCCGCAGAGGTGGCACAGGCCGGCATCAATGGGTGGACCAGTCATGGGCCGTACGGAGCAGGGAATATCAACGCCCTGGTCATCGATCCAACCACACCGAGCACGCTCTACGCCGGAACCGATAGGGGCGTTTTCCAGAGCGCCGACAGCGGCGGCAGCTGGAGCGTAAAGACCACCGGTCTGGGTGACCTTACTGTCGCCGGCCTGGCCATCGATCCGATCACACCGAATGTGCTCTACGCCGGGACCTATCGGGACGGTGTCTTCCAGAGCACGAACAGCGGCGGGAGCTGGAACGCGGTGACCACCGGCCTGAGCGCTCTCTCCACCGGCGCGCTGGCGATCGACCCGACCACGCCGAG
>CAZTDK010000780.1:0-3348 GCA_964611965.1 uncultured Binatia bacterium (SeqCode)
TCCCCGTCGGGCCGATGGCCCTGGAAGTCACCATGCGCAATGCGCTCGATCCACGCTTGCGTCGCCGGCGCCGCGCCGGCAATCCGACCGCGCGCGCTCGGATCGGTGCGATTCATGCCGAGCTGCCCATACAGGCTGGCATCGGCGAGCGTGAAGCGTGGGCCAAAAAGAAAGGGCTTTGTCGACAGCACCGGCTCGACCGCGGCCAGCAACTCCACAAACGCTTCGTCGAGTAATTCGTGCGTCGGCGGAAAACCAGCGTATGCGGGCGGTCGCAGGCGTGCCGGCAGATCGCCGTATCGCGTGTCTCCGGCGGGTGCGACGCTGAACAGATAGGGAAGACGGCGGACTTGGCGAGCTGGAAAGAAACGGCCAACCAGGAACGCCAGCGGGCCGAGCAGCGGTCGCATCTCACGCGCCAGCCGCGCACCGGCGTTGTTATCGCGCGCCGACACCACCCAGCGGTTGTGATGCACGAGGTACAAGCCGATCTCGTCGAACGCTTCGTCGATCAGGCGCACCGCGAAACCGAGGGCCGGGTCCGCAAGTGGGAGGAACGGCGTGGCGGATGCGTTCGGATGCGGTCGGTGCGCGTCGAGCCAATGTGCGATGGCGGAGGAATCGTAGAGATTCTCCCCGTCGGGTCCGAACAGAAACGGCACCAGAGGGAACTCGTCGAGCTCGGTCATCGGTGGCCAGGTCAGCGGCAGCCTGCCGGCCACGACGCTGCGGCGACGGCGGTCGAAGCGGTGCGCCGTGCGGAAGGTCGCTGCCGCTGGGAACCACTGAAACCGCACCCCAGCGAACCGCAGGAGCGCTTCGACCTTGAGCGCAAACGGAGAGAGCTCCGAGCCCCACAACACCCAGCAACTCTCCGGGCGCCCTCGCGAATGATTCACGCCCACCCCAACCTCTGGAACGAACCGGCGGGATCGCCGCTCACACAGTCTCGTCTTGCAGAGCCGCCGCGAACAAGATGAGACTGGCGACGATCTCGACCGCGATGAACGTGGCGGCGAACGCCGCCCCGTGAACCGCCCACGCGATGGTGCGACCAAAGGCCGCGCTTGCGAGGAGAGCGGCAGGGAAATAGAGCAGCCGCGCACGCTCAGCGACGCTCCCAGCCAGGATGCTCACGCCGAGCGTCAAGAAGAACGCCGCGAAGTCGCCGAACTGTGTGCTGCGTGCGAGGCCATCCAGAACCGGCATGCCGAGACCGGCGGCGGCGCGCTCGGGAAGAACCAGCCAGCCCACGCCTTGCAGCGTGAAACCGGCGCCCATCAAGCGGGTAACGATTCGCATCCTCGAATGCATTTGGTGTCCTCCGTTGGGAACAGCCTATATGGCTGCACTGACTTAGGTCCTGATGATAAATTTGTCGAGCTGGACATACCGTTGGGGAGGATGTCCAATTGCAGCGAGGCGTATCTGCTTCGCGCGTCGGCGGGATCGGTGCTACAACGCGTCGCGATGTTGGGACGCCACGTGCTCGCGGATTTCTTCGGCGTTGCCGGCGCACGACTCGATGACGCTGAGCAGCTCGCGGCCTGCCTGGAAGCGGCGGCCCGTCGCTGCGGCCTCACCGCGGTCGCGCCGCCGCTGCTGCATCGCTTCGCCGGCGGCGGTGTCACCGGGGTGATTCTCCTGGCGGAGTCGCACATCTCCGTTCATACCTTCCCCGAGTACGGCTACGCGGCGGTGGACATCTTTTCCTGCGGCGACAGCGACCCGCAGCAGGCGCTGAACGTCTTTCGTGTCGCGCTCGCACCGCAACGCGAGCAGGTGATGACTGCCAGCCGGGGCGTCACACTCCCGCCAGTAGGGAATCACGAAAGCACGAAGGTTCGAAAGCACGAAAGCGAATGAAGTCAGCAAGGGCCTTGGGGTTGAGGGCGGCGGCTCAACCCTGGACGTCTCGTGTGAAAGCGACCGCTTGCGACCCTTCACCCGCGCCGTGCAGCCGCCAGATGAAACCGTCGAGGACATAGTGGGTGATCTGCGGCAGGGCGAGGAGCGGTACCAGCCACGTTAGCGTGGCGCGATCGTTGACTACCGAGAGCGTCTGGAACAGTGGAAAGAGCGAGGCGTGATCGCGCCACACCATGCCGTCCCAGAGGCCCTCTTCGATGTACGCCAGGCCGATCAGCACGAGGCAGAAGAGCGGTATGCCGGCGGTCGTGAAAAATGCGCGAACCCCAAGCCGCCGAGGGCTCGACGGAGCTCCGCTGTGGAGAACCTCGTCGTGGCCGAGGAGCCACACGAGCGCCAGATAGGGCACGCCGTGTGACACGACGTTGGTTACGGTGAAGGGGAGATCGCCGTTGAGCACCACAATACCGACGTACCACGAGACCAACGTCCCCAGCAGGAGCAGGTTCTTGGGAACGTTGATGAGGCGCTGCGCGAACAGCAGCCGCAGCTCCTTGGCGGCGTAAGCGGCAAGAATCGCCAGGAAGGCGGCGCCGGCGATCGGGGCGCAGACGGCAGGGAGCGCAATGAAATCGCCGCTGACGAACCATTGGAAGCGGCGCGGCAAATGGGCGTGCCAGTAGATGAGCGGGTAGAGGGTGGCGGCGTAGATCGCGGCGGCGTCGACTGTACGGTCGATGTTCGACACCGTGCGTTCCCGGCGCGCATAGATGCGCATGAATCCGTACTGCTGGCGTACGAAATGGAAGGTCGCCAGATACGCCAAGGCGCGCCAGAAAGCCAAGCGTCCGGCGCTGTAGAGGAGGACACCGGCAATCCACCCGAGCAATGGCGCCAGCGCGTAGAGCGCCGGACGCTGGCGGATCGTGGACGGGCGCAGGTAGGTGCGGAAGAGCGTCCCGTAGACGTGGGCCACGTCGACGCCGACAATCAACAGCGCCCAGGCCCACACCGGCACGTTATTCGTGGACCCGCGTGCGACCATCGCGGCGACCGCTGTCGCGACCAGCGGCGGTAGAAGGATGAGCAGTCCGTCGGCTCGTGGCGAGTGAATCCAGGGCTGGCGTGTCGCCGCTGTCATGCCGCCGGTCCGAGCGAGCTGTGGCATGGCACTCCTAGCGCGGTCATCACGTTCTCCGCGGCGGCGACGCCACGATACCAGGCTTCCTCGAAGATCGAGATGCCGCTCATGTCGGAGTGTGCAAACCAGATGCGACCGATCGGGGCGCGGGCGGCCTGCCGCGCCGCGCCCCAAATGAAGCCCGGCGTCGGACGGATCATGCCGTGTCCCCACACCCACACGTCCAGCTGCGTGACGCTCCCTGAAATACCGGGATGCATGCTTTCGAGGTCGGCGAGAATGCGATCGCGCCATTCGTCGTAGGGCCGCGCCAGCGCCGCGGATCGCGCGCGGCTCGG
>CAZTDK010000781.1:0-3339 GCA_964611965.1 uncultured Binatia bacterium (SeqCode)
CGCCTCTAAGCTGGCCGCGGATCACCAACGGCACGGCGACCAACCCGCCTGGTTGAAACTGTTGGACCAGCGCCGCCGGCATCCACTTCAGGGTCAATCCCTCAGTGACGAGCACCGGCCGTCCGGCGGCCAAGTCCTGCACGACCGGGTCACTGGGTCCAAACTCGATGGCTGCGGACGGCGCCAGCATCTCCGGAGGGATGCCGTAGTGCGAGACGATGCGGAAGACGTTGTGTCGCGGATCCCAGTATAATGTTGCGACGCCGTTGCACGGCAGGACCGACGCGGTGCGTCGTTGGGCGCGCTCGAGGATTTCGGCGAAATCGAGCGTGCCACTGATCTCCGCCGTCAAGGCGAAGAGCGCGGTTCTTTCTTCCTCCGCCCGTTTGCGTTCGGTAATGTCGCGCGCGCTCACCACCACCGCTTCGGCGCGTCCGTGTTCGTGGAAGATCGGGCTGATGGTGTAGGCGAAATCGCGCTCGCCCACGGTAGTCGGCAGCCTCGTCTCGCCGCTCAGCGCGGTTCCGGTGGTGAACACGGCGCTGCGTCGCCGATTCGCGGCGCTGGTCGTGGTGGGGCTCAAACCCAGTTCTGCGAAGGTCTTGCCCACTATGGTGCTCCGTTCCACGCCGCGCGCGCGGGCTGCGGGAGGGCTGACATAGAGAACTCGACCGCTGGCGTCGAAGAGGTAGATATGATCGGGCACGGCCTCCAGGATGCCCTCGAGGGTCCGCGCTTGCTGCTGAACATGACCGGCCAGGCGCCGCAGCTTCGCCTGCGCCGTTCGCCGTTCGCTGATGGCCGCGCCCAATACCAGCGCGGTGATGGTGACCACGCCCATGAATGTCTGCACGGAGAGGAGACTGCCCTGAAGGGTCTCCTTCGCGAAGGGACCAAACCCATGTGCGGTGCCCCAGAGCGCCAGCCCGGAGGTTACCACGCTGGCGATCACCACTCCCGGCTGGTCAAAGCGCAGCGCGGCCCAGATCAGGCAAGGAAAGACCAGATAGGGCTCCGCATAGTACGGGGCGTTGATGTTCGCGCTCCCACCGAAGACCAGCGCGCAGAGCAGGATGAGTCCGGCCAGCAGCGCCGCCGCTTCGACGGACTTGCGGCGCGACAGACGCAGGCGGGAGTGTGTCGGCCAGATCAACAGGAGCGGCGCCACGACGAGATCGCCCATTGCGTCGCCTTGCCACCAGGTCCGCCAGGCCGTGCCGAATGCGCTACCCGGCACCACCCCGCCGAGCCAGGCAACCGTGACCCCGATGGTGGCGCTGACCATGGTGCTGAGGGCGGCTGCCAGAAAGACCAAACCCAGCACATCACGCACGCGCTGCAGGGAGGGGCGGAAGCGGACGACGTGGCGCAGCAGATAGGCGCCGCCCAGTGCCTCCAGCGTGTTCCCGGCGCCGATCGCCAGCGCGGCGAGTGCCGGGACGCCGACCGAGAGGTTTGCGAGAACGGCAGCGCACGCGATACCTGGCCACAGGCCGTTGCCAAAGAGCAGCAGCGCGGCGAGCGAGATGCCGGTGGGTGGCCACACGCTGGTGGCGACGCCGCTCACCGCGCCCAGTGACAAGCCGAGACGCGCGGTGAGAAAATACGCCGTGGCCAAGGCGGCGAGCTTCAGGGCAACGGGCAGGCGTCGCGCCGCAGGCACCAGGTGCATGAGCTCGCTTCCGCACTCACGGGTTCATCTCGTTTCCAAAACTCTCCGGACCGAGCCTCGCTGCAGCAAAGGCCGTGCTAGCACACGCCGTGCGAGGGATGACGCTCGGATCTCGATGCGTGGTGGGGTTTCCGCCGCGGGAGCGCAAATTTGTACGGCCACGCCATCATCCTGCCGCGGCTGCCGGGGGGCGCATGCGCGCCAGCCGATGCGATACGCTTCCAGATGCGCTGGGGTTTTGCCTCGACCCACGCGGCCAGGAATGCCATATTGCCCCGCCAGGAAGCCGGGCAACCGGAGCCTGCACACTAGCTGTCTGGCCCGCATCATCGTTTCGCAAGACGTTCTCCCCATCTCGCGGAGGTTCCTCATGACCACATTCCCTGTCTATTACGTTGTTCATGGTTTGACGGTCTCGTATTTCACCCGGAAGATCACCGCCCACCTCGATCACCTGCGCGCCCCGTGGTGGCTCGACCCGAGTATTGGCGCGAACCCGAAAGCTCGCGCTCTCGGCTGGAATGGCGGCATACCGGTGATCACCACGCCGGCGGGCGAGATGATCTGGGACTCGACCGCCGTCCTGCTACATCTCGACGCGCATCATCCCGGCAGGACGATCCTTCCCGAAGACCCGGTGGTGCGCTTCCTCGCGTTCGTGCTCGATGACTTCTCCGATGAGTGGCTGTATCGGCACGCGGTCGGCACCCGCTGGCTCTACGAGGAGAACGTCGTCTCCGGAAGCTGGGACATCTCCCGTGAAGGCAGCCTCGAGATTGCCACCGACATCGAGAGCCTGCGCCGGTTGGTGACGGAGGCGATGACCGCTTGCCTGCCCCGGCTCGGGGTGACACCGCACAACATACAGGCGTGGGTCAACGAATCCCTTGTCCCGTGGCAGGCGACACTGGCGAGCCACGTCGCCGCGCACGGCTATCTGTTCGGCAATCGCCCCTCGCTCGCCGACTTCGCGCTTTTCGGCGGCAACGCCGCTCACTTCATCAACGATCCGTGGTGCCGCCGGCTCACGGAGCGCGTGGCGCCGCCGATCATCCCATACACCCACCGCATGATGCGGCCGGGGCCCGACCAGCTTGGTGAATGGTTCTCGGATGCCACGATCCCTGACTCGCTCATCGCCGTGCTCGCCGAGGCCGGTCGCCACTATCTGCCGTGGGTTGCCTCGGCCACGGTGGACGGCGCGGCCACCGTCGCGCTCGGCAACGGTGTTGTCGCCGAGGTTTCCTCCACGAACTTCCTCAACCAGGCGCGTGGCATCATGCTCGCCCGCTATGTCGAGGCGCGATCGCCGGAGCTCGACGCCATCCTCGAGCGTGCCGGCATCCTCTCTCACTTTGCGGATCACGTGGACCAGGCGACATCGGTTCCCACCCCAGCTCCCCTGCCGCGCCCCAGCGACAACCAGCCATATCCTGCCGGCTGAGAGATGATGCTCGGTTTCGTCGGGAGCACGCGGGCTACTGCGTTCCTCATCAAGGCAGCCGTCAGTTGTTCAGGCGGCAAACAACGCACGGCGTGAGCGCACGCCGGCGCCAATCTGTGAGGCGCCCCGGGAACGCCAATATCCCGATTAGTAACGACCGAAGCGCCATTCAGCCCGAAAACCTCAATTGAAGGTCAACCGGCGATCAAGGCGGCGATCGCCG
>CAZTDK010000782.1:0-3338 GCA_964611965.1 uncultured Binatia bacterium (SeqCode)
GGGAAATGATGCGCGTAGCACTAGGGGAAGTAGCGATCGTGGCACAACGATGCTCGTGGCACGTCGCGCGTTGCTCGTGGCACAATCGTCCGACGGACGTCGCTGATTGCATGCGCGGACGTTGTTCCGACCACGTGCTGCGTGCGACCAGCCACGCGCGGCTCGACCTCCGGCCACGTGCCACGTGCCACACGTCACGTCCGGCTGGGTCCTCTCTCCGGCCACGTGCCACGCGCCACCAGCCACATGCGGCTTCGCCATGCTGATCGTCCCCGCCATCGATCTGAAGGGCGGCAGGTGCGTGCGCCTGCTGCGCGGCGAGATGAACGCCGAGACCGTCTACGGTGACGATCCGGTCGCCATGGGACAGCGCTGGGTCAGCGAGGGCGGGGAATACCTGCATGTCGTCGACCTGGACGGCGCGGTGACCGGGAAGGCGGTCAACAGTGCGGCAATCGCGGCATTGTGCAAGGCGCTGCCGATCCCGATCGAGGTCGGGGGCGGTATCCGCACCGTGGCCCGTGCGGCGGAGCTGTTCGAGCTCGGCGCCGATCGGGTCATCTTCGGCACGGCGGCATTGGCGCAACCGGAGGTTGTGCGCGAGGCGTGCCGTCGGTTTCCCGGACGCGTTGCGGTTGGCATTGATGCGCGCGACGGCAAGGTTGCGGTGCAAGGGTGGACCGAAACCAGCGAGACAACGGCCATTGTCCTGGCGCAACAGGTGGAACAGTTCGGTGCCTGCCGCGTGATCTACACCGACATCAGCCGTGATGGTACGCAGCAAGGCGTCAACGTCGTCGCCACGCAGGCGGTGGCGGAAGCCATTCGCATCCCGGTCACGGCGTCCGGCGGAGTCGGTTCGCTTGCCGACATCAAAGCGCTGATGGCGACCGGCGTTGCCGGAATCGACGCCGTGATTGTGGGGCGGGCGCTGTACACAGGGGCGGTGCGATTGGCCGAGGCGATTCAAGTAGCGCGAGGCGGGTAGGATGGAGAGCAGATCGGCGGGCGACGCACGTGGCTTGTGGCACGTGGCACGTAGTCGGACGGAAGACCAGCAACCCGTGTTCTGCGCTTGGCCCACGAGCCACGAGCCACGAGCCACGAGCTATCAGCCATCAGCGAGCATCCCATCATGCTAGCCCGCCGCATCATCCCCTGTCTCGACGTCAAGGACGGCCGCGTCGTCAAAGGCGTCAACTTCATCGGTTTACGTGACGCCGGCGATCCGGTCGAGGTGGCGCAGCGCTACGACGCGGAGGGCGCCGACGAGCTGACGTTCCTCGACATCACCGCGTCGCACGAACGCCGGCAGATCATCCTCGACGTCGTGGCGCGCACGGCTGAGACCGTCTTCATGCCGCTCACCGTCGGCGGCGGCGTGCGCGAGATTCAAGACGTGCGCAACCTCCTGAACGCTGGTGCGGACAAGGTGTCGATCAACACCGCCGCGGTGCAGAATCCGGACTTCGTACGCGCCGCGGCGGAAAAATTCGGCAGCCAATGTGTCGTCGTCGCGATCGATGCCAAGCGCCGCTCGTCCCATCAGCCATCAGCCATCAGCGATCAGCCAACGTGGGAAGTCTTCGTCCACGGCGGCCGCACGCCCACCGGCCTCGATGCCGTCGAGTGGGCGCAGCGCATGGAATCATACGGCGCCGGCGAGGTGCTGCTGACCAGCATGGATCGTGACGGGACGAAGGCGGGGTACGACATCGCGCTCACCCGCGCCATTGCCGACGCGGTACACGTTCCGGTGATCGCCTCCGGCGGCGTCGGCACGCTCGAGCACATCTATGACGGCTTGACCGCCGGCGGCGCCACCGCCGCCCTGGCGGCGTCGATCTTTCACTATCGAGAGTTTACGGTGCGCCAGTGCAAGGAATTTCTGGCGGCGCGCGGCGTGCCGGTGCGGATGTAGGGAGAGTAAGGAGCCAGGGGTGAGGAGTAAGGGGTTTGCTTTTCTTGCCCCTGACTCCTGACTCCTCACCCCTTACTTTCCAGCCAGCGCTCGGCGTCGATCGCGGCCATGCAGCCGGAGCCGGCGGCGGTGACTGCCTGGCGATAGATGTGATCTTGCACATCGCCGCAGGCGAATACGCCGTCGACGCTCGTGTACGTTGAGCCGTTCTTGGTGAGAATGTAGCCGTTGGGATCCGTCTCGATCTGCCCGGCAAACAGGCGCGTGTTCGGTTGATGGCCGATGGCCATGAAGACGCCGTCGGTCTTGAATTCAGTGATTTCGCCGGTCTGCAGGTTCTTCAGGCGCACGCCGGTGACCCCGGCCTTGTTGGCGGTTCCAATAATCTCATCGACGGCCGAGTCCCAGATGAAGGCGATCTTCCGATTCTTGCGGGCGCGCTCCTGCATGATCTTCGAAGCGCGCAGCTCGTTGCGCCGGTGCACGACGGTGACTTTGCTGGCGAACTTGGTGAGAAAGGTGGCTTCCTCCATCGCGGTGTCGCCGCCGCCGACGACGACGAGCTCCTTCTCTTTGAAAAAGAAGCCGTCACACGTGGCGCAGGCCGAAACCCCGTGGCCCATGAGCAGCTTCTCCGACGGAATGCCGAGCAGCTTGGCGGAGGCGCCGGTGGCGATGATCAAGGCGTCGCAGCGGTAGTCGTCGCCTTCGACTTTAACGGTGAAAGGCCGATGGCCGAGATCGACGGCGGAGACGTCGCCGTACACGATCAGCGTTCCAAAGCGTTCCGCCTGCTTGCGGAAGAGCTCCATCATCTCCGGACCGAGCACGCCGGCGGGGAAGCCGGGGTAGTTTTCCACGTCGCTCGTGATAGTAAGTTGCCCGCCGGGTTGGGAACCTTCGATCACCACGGGCGCGAGGTTGGCGCGCCCCGCGTACAGCGCCGCGGTGAGCCCCGCGGGCCCGGAGCCGATGATCATGAGTTTATGATGATTCATAAGTATCGAGGTTTATAATGACGACTCCGATTTCCCGCAAGGTGGCGCGGCGCGTGCGGGTCGCGCCGCCACGGCTGTCCCACGTCGATGCGCAAGGGCGGGCGCGGATGGTGGATGTCAGCGACAAGCCGGTCACCGAGCGTGAAGCGGTGGCGCGCGGGGGCATTCGTATGCAACCGCAGACGCTGCGCTTGATTCGCGCCGGCAAGATCGCCAAGGGCGAAGTGTTCGCGGTGGCGCGCGTCGCCGGCATCATGGCCGCGAAGCGCACCGCCGAGCTGATTCCCCTGTGTCATCCGCTGCCCATCCAGGTGGTGGCGATCGATTTCAGCGTCACCGCGCCCGGCACCCTTGCAATCGAGGCGCGCGTCAAGGTCACCGGCAAGTCCCTCCGTTCCGGCATCCCCGAGGTTCACTCG
>CAZTDK010000783.1:0-3328 GCA_964611965.1 uncultured Binatia bacterium (SeqCode)
CGACCATGTTGAACAGGATGGTGCCGACGTGCGCGACGGCCGCGGTTTGCTGCGGCGGATTGGCAAGCGCATCGATGCGGAACACGTCGCGGTCCGGCAGATTGAAGCGCACCGCATTCGTCCAGTTGCGGCCGAGCTCATCCTCCCAAAGGCCGTTGGACAGGTTCTGCTTGACGATCAAACCGACTTCGGGAGCGGGGGTGCCCTCGATGTTCTGGTTCGGCGGTGGCAGCCCACCTGGCACTTGAGCGCCGGCAAGGCCACCAGCGATCTGCACGCCATCCACGCTGCACGGCGCCGCAGCGGCGCCGCCGTTGCACACGGCGCCCTCGGTGACGGTGGTCGTCTGATTCCCAGACTGGAAGATGGCGGCGTACACCGTGTGGCCGTCCGGCGAAGCCGCGAGCGCTCGCGGTGTGTCGCCGAAGAGCTCGACGACCGTTTCAGGGTCGCCGCCCAGGGAGCTGCCGAGATTGCCGACGTTGAACACATACACCAGGGCACGCGGCGTGCCGGGGGTTGTCGGATTGGGTGGGATGGAATCGGGAAGATTCTGGCCGAGGCGTGATGTCGTGATGAAGGCACGAGTGAAATGTCCGCCGGCGTCGGTCGGCCCGGCGAAGACGATATCGCGCGGTTCGTCGCCGACCAGCAGCGTGCGCACGACCCGCGGCGGTGTCGCGCTGATATCGACGATGCTGACGCTGTCGGACAAGTGATTGACGACCCAGACCTCGGTGTTGGTGCGCGCGGCGACTGCCACCGGCTCGAGCCCGACGGACACCGAGCCGACGTGTGACACGTCGGCGCCGTTCACGGCAAACACCTCCAAGCGCGCGTCCGGGGTATTCAGCGCCAACAACGTGCGGCCATCCGGTGACAGCGCCAGTGGCCGGACCTGGCCAGCTTCGAAGGTGACGAACGCCGCGCCGGGCCGTGCCGGCGCCATGCTCAGCAGCAGCGCCGCGATGACGATTCCAACTCGGCGCCTCGGATTACATTCCCGCATTCCCATCCTCGCTCAATACTCAACTTCCTTGTGCAACCGCGGTCCCGCGATCCGCTCACGGCAACCCGGCGCCCGGCACATCGATCATGACGGTCTCGATCTTTCCCGTCGCGTGGGCTCGGCAATATTCGGGGTCGGAGTTCTCGGCCGTGAGCATGAACAGGGTGCGCCGATCGCCGCCGCCGAGCATGCACGCAAACGCGGGGTTCGAGACCGCGACGCGGTGCGTGATGCCGCCTCTGGCTTCGACGCGTACCACCTCCGGGGCGAGCGGATTGGCGATCCAGACGGCGCCCTCGGCGTCGAGGCAGATGCCGTCGGGCACGACGCTGAGATCGGCCCACGTGCGGCCATTGGACAGCGACCCGTCGTCGGCCACATCGAAGACGCGCAATGCCGGCCCGAAGCTCTCGGCCACGATCAGCGTGCGGCCGTCGGGCGGCATCACCATCCCGTTGGGGAATCGCAGGCCCGGCGCGACGACGCGCGCCGCGCCGTCGGGTTCAACCAGAATGATCTCGCCCGGCGCGAAGGCGGCGCTGGCGTGGAGGTCGAAGCCGAAGGTGCCGATGTAGGCGCGTCCGCGCGTGTCGACCAGCATGTCGTTGCAGTGAAACGACGCCAGGTGCGAAAGATCCGCGACGAGTTCCCAGCGCGCGCCGTCGCGCCGCAGCAGCTGTCGATCGACCATCGATACGGTGAGCAGTTGCCCGGCGGGTGTCCATCCGAGCCCGGCGGGTTGGGTCGGCAGATCGGCGACCACGGTGGTGCGTCCCGCGAGGTCCGCGGTCATGACGCAATGGCCATGCATGTCGGAGAACCACAGTCGCCCGTCATGCCAGCGCGGGCACTCGGGGAAATGGAGTCCCTCAACCAGAATGTCAGTCGTCGTCACGGTGCTGCGGATCATGTGAAAAGAAGAGCGGGGACCCGCACGCAGCGGGTCCCCTGATCTTGCGTCGGCGTCAGGCGATGACGCTGCGGATGACCTCTCCCGCCTCCATGGCGCGGAAAGCATCGTTGACGCCGTCGAGCTTGATGGTCTTCGACACCATTGAGGAGGTGTTCAGCCGGCCGGTCTCGATGAGGTTGACGAAGCGGGGGAAGTCGCGCCGCACCTGGGCCGAGCCGTACTTGCACCCTTTGATGGTTTTTTGTTCGAAGAAAATGCCGAATGCCGGCAGCGTGAACTCCGCATCGAAGCGCGCCATGCCGACGATGACGACCTCGCCGCCGCGCCGCGCCAGTTGGTAGGTGGTGAGGATGGTCTCCGGCAGACCGATGACCTCGAAGGCGTAGTCGGCGCCGCGACCGCCGGTGAGCTCCTTGACCTGGCCGACCGGGTCGCCCTTCGACGGATCGACGACGTCCGTGGCGCCCACCTGGAGGGCGGTCTTGCGCTTCAGCTCCTGCGGGTCGATGGCGATGATGCGGCCGGCGCCGGCGATGCGCGCCCCTTGAATGACCGCTTGGCCGACGCCACCGCAGCCGAGCACTGCGACGCTCGCGCCGGGCTTCACTTGCGCCGTGTTGAGGGCGGCGCCGACGCCGGTGGTCACGCCGCAGCCGATCAGCGCCAGCTGCGCGTCGGGGAGGTCGGTCTCCACCTTGACCAGCGACGACTCGTCGACGGTCATCACATCCGAGAACGTGCCGAGGCCGGTCATGCAGAAGTAGGGGTTGCCGTCGGGGCGCATGCCGCGCATTTGCATCGAGATGTCCATCTCGCGCTCGCACAGTTCGGACTGCTCGCGCAGGCAGTACCAGCACGCGCCGCAGGCGGGCACGAAGGAGGCGACGACGCGGTCGCCCTTGGCGACCCGCGATACCTCCGCGCCGACCTCGACGACGCGCCCGGCGCCTTCGTGGCCGAGCACCATGCCCGGCGGTACGGGCGCGTAGCCGCGCATGATCGACAGATCGGAATGACAGACGCCGCTCGCACCGATCTCGACGACGACGTCGCGCGGCCCCGGCTGATTGGGATTCAGTTGCTCAATGGCAAGGCTGGTGGAATCTCCGACATACACAGCAGCTCTCATTGGTACCCTCCGATTGTTTGGGAAAGATCGTCCGCACCAGTTAGCCTATTTCGGCACCAAAAGAGAAGAGGGGGGCCGGCTGAGCTGTGAGCGGCCCCCCCTCGTCCGTGCCACTTCCGGCATGGCGAGGGCTGGGGTGAGGGCCGCAAGAATGGCGTCGCCTATTTCCAAAGCAGCAAACGAGCCTATGATGGGCGGAAAGATTCAGCTCACTTGAGAACGGAGGATGCGATGAAAGAGAACACCAAGCGTCACGTGCTGCGTGCCGGGCTGGTCG
>CAZTDK010000784.1:0-3317 GCA_964611965.1 uncultured Binatia bacterium (SeqCode)
GCGCACCGCCTCCTCCGCCTGCTTCTCCTCGGTAATATCCATGAACACAGCGCAACACGATGGGGCGCGTTGCTATGTCTGGCGTGGCCAGTGCACCGCCGTCGAGATACGCTCAAGCAGGGTACGGAATAACGCAGGTCAGAGAGTCGGCGAAGCGGACTGATCAATACACAAACGTGGTGACGCCGACGAAGACAGCGGTGCGCAACCCGAATACAAGAGGGAGATTCCGACAAGCAGGGAGGTGGAATCGTGATCTACTACGACAAGTACGCTGATGTTCCTCCTGAGACGATCGACGCCTTCGTGCACGAGCGGGAGATGGGTCGCCTCGTGACCGTGAACTCTGCGGGTCACCCCCACATCGGGCTGTCCCCTTCGCCTACCAGAGCAACAGCATCGAGGTGCACCTGAACCGGAACGACGAGCAACTCGCCGACCTCGAGGGTCACCCTCGCTGCGCTTTCGAAGTCGACGACGTCCTCGGCGTCATCCCCTCCTATTGGGTGCATCCGGAGGATGCCGTCATGGCGACGGCATACCACCGAACGGTCATCTTCGAGTGCGAGGCAGTGGTGTCCCGGGAGGCGGCCGTGCTGGCCGAGCAGCAAATGAGTCTGCTCGCCCGCTATCAGCCGGAAGGCGGGTTTCGGCCAGTGACACCAGATGATCCGCTGTATCGGGCGGCGATTGCGCATATCGCGGCCGTTCGGCTCGACATTCGAAACCGTCGGACGAAATTCAAACTCGGGCAGAATCGCTCGTCACACATCCGAGCGAAGATCGTGAATGAGCTGCGTGGGCGAGGGCGCCCCAACGATGCCCGGGCGGCCGACGCCCTCCAGTCGACAATCGACCGCGAGAGAGAACGATGACTTCCGTCCGGCGTGCCAGTGGGCCGCCAGCACGCATTAGATTAGCCGTGGCCTCCCGAATAACGCTTTCGCCGCTTGGGGTGCCGTTCGGACAGGCTGACGCATCGGCAGTCCCGAGGTCGATGTTGACCAGGATGATCAGTTCGTCGACCGTAACGTCGCCGCTGCCGTCGCCGGCGCACGCAGGTTGGACGGCGTCGGCCTCTCATAGGCACCAATCGAAAATGCGTGTGGCCGGTGCCGGGCCGCGCATAGCCGCGCTGGTCGACACCGTTCACCGGCAGGCTGGCGCAGACTGCCGGAGCTGCATCCACCGCCGGGCCGGCACCTATGCCGTCTTGGGGTGTACCACCAACACGTACCGGCTGCAGGCGTACGGTCTTCAAACAAATCTCGGCAGGCTGCGCGGCGGTGATGAGGTTTCCGCTCCTCGATGTGTAGTACGAACACGCCGTCGTCGATGTCGCGAACAACGCAGGCATCGATCCAGCACGAGCACAGGAAGCCGCGGTATCGATGATCCGCTGGTTTAACTGAAGACGACGAGCTAGTCAGGCACGTTCACCCCTTTAGGCTTCATTGAGACTATTGGTGTTGCGGCTCCCCCTGGGGCTGCTCCTGTCGCTGCGGTTGCTGAGCCTGCGGTTGCCGTTGTTCGTGTTGTTGCTCTTGCTGTTGTGGAGGTCGTGGAGCCTGGGGTTGGTGCTGTTGTTGCGGTGGTGGAGCCTGCGGTTGCCTTTGCTGATGCGGTGGCTCTTGTTGCTGTGGTGGTCGGGGAGCTTGAGGCTGCTGTTGTTGTGGCGGTCGGGGAGCCTGAGGTCGCTGAGCCTGCGGCTGTCGTTGTTGGTGCTGCGGCTCTTGTTGCTGTGGTGGTCGCGGAGCTTGAGGTTGCTGCTGTGGCGGTCGGGGAGCCTGCGGTTGCCGTTGTTGATGCTGTTGCTCTTGTTGCGGTGGTGGCGGTGGAGCCTGCGGTTGCTGATGCGCGGGTCGTGGAGCCTGCGTTTGGTGCTGTTGTTGTGGCGGTCGAGGAGCCTGGGGTTGGTGTTGTGATGGCGGCGGAGCCTGCGGTTGCCTTTGTTGCTGTTGTCGCTGAACCTCGGGTCGCTGTTGATATTGCTCTTGTCGTTGATGTCTGAGTTCCTGTCGCTGTTGCTGTGGTCGAGGTTGGTACCCCTGGACGCCCCAGGTTCCTTGCCTTTCCCAATGTTGAGTACTCTGCCAGCTCCTCCAGTTCCGTTGAAGTCGTTGGTAAGGAACCCGCTGGTAATCCCACCGGTGTCCGTACCAATCATGCCCCCCGTAGTACCCTCTCCAGCCTGGGTCTACATCATAATAAAAGCTCGGAACATTACGATAATACCCCCAACCACGATTGTAATACTGTGAGCGATACCAATATCCGTTCCATAACCGCCACCACCAACCATTCCAGAAAAACATCTCTGCATCGATATCAGGGACGACGTACACACCGCTCGTATCAGGCATAACGACCACCTCTGGGGGTGCCTGAAATTCGATGGGTGGTGGCAGGGAGATTCCAACATTTATGTCTACTTGTGCCATTGTTGGAATAGGGGCGACGGTTGCCAACGCCAGAAGAATTGCCGCCCAGAGCAACTGTTTCATTTTGTCGACTCCTTCATTCTGTTGTCCTCGGTGCACCGCGGCTCCTCAGCACCGAGCCGAAGACATGACGAAGAAGAATTTCATCATCGCCATCCACGGTGCGTGCCCACGTGTCCATTGTCCGCTCCAGCCTGCATCGATTCCAGTACGTACAAATACGCGGGTAGAACTCCGGGCTAACCGTTTCGACGTGGGTTGGTAGGGCAAGGGCGGCTAGACTCTCAGCCGCAGGGGAAAGGCGATGTGCTATGTCGTTTATAACCGGCAATCGAGTGCGTCTGATCAAAGCTGTGCCCGTTCGCAATGTTCCAGGTCCAGCAATAGATGCTGTAGGCACCGTGATGGCTCCTGAGCTTCCCGCCACACCCACTCTGTCCACGATATGGCGCGTAGAGTTTGATGATTTCTGCGAGCAATTCTACTCTGCATCTCCGCCTGGGATTTGGTTCGTCGGTTCTGATGAAATTGAACTGCTCGCGACCAATCGCAGCAAAGATTGTGGCAATCGCGACTCCGAAGCGCGAGCCGCACAAGCCGCGCCCCAGAAGCAAGTAGGCAGTTGCGTTTCCTAACCCTTCTCACGCCGCGTGCTTCATTACGAGCCGCGCCTCACGAGCCGCGCCTCCGCTTGGATCTCCTCAGCGCAGAAAATGCACTTCCTTTTTCCCTCGGCCATCGCAGCAGCTCCTTCCTCCTGTCCATCTCCTGATACGGTAGGGACACACCCCTTTTAGGTGTCAACTTCCGGTACCTGGCTCTCGTATCCGTTCGGCCAGCCACGTATCGAGCTGAGCCCCGGGATTTGCGAGCCTC
>CAZTDK010000785.1:0-3316 GCA_964611965.1 uncultured Binatia bacterium (SeqCode)
CAGTCGGCCTGCGGCTCGCGCCGCGCCTGATCGCGCAACGCGTCCTGCAGAGCGGTCATGCTGGCGACCTGGCTCAGATCCGCCCAGAGCGGATGCAGCGCCGCGATGGACAGATGGTTGTGCGCGTCGATGAAGCCCGGTACGAGCGTGCGGCCAAGCAGGTTCTCGACCGTAGTGCCCGGGTATGCGTCGAGCAGCGCCCGCTCGCCGACCGCGACGATGCGGCCGTTGTCGATCACCACGACGTCGGGACACGGGTGCCGCGGGTCCATGGTGAGAATGCGGCCACCGAGAAATGCCCGTCGCTTCATCGCTGCGGCACGCAACTCAACTGGCAAATACGAAGGATTGGTGTCCTCTCCCGCGCGTCCTCTCAGCATGGCAGAGGGGAGGGTGAGGGTGATTGGCTCGTCCGGACACGTTGCAGCATGCAGCGTCTGCCCTCACCCCAACCCTCTCCCGATCGGAATAGACGCTCGGGAGAAGGGGAGAAACCGTCCAAAATCCCGCATGCACTAGCAGCCTGTCGGACTTGGCAGTGCCTAGCGACCAACGGGAGCGGTCCATAAGAAGAGACACCGACCGCAGGTCCTAGGCCTTCTTGAGTTCGTTCCAGCTTCTCAAGGTTACTAGCCGTCGGCACCGGGTTGCAGGTTGCGCAAATACCGCAACAGCGTGCGCACGCCGAACCCGGTGGCGCCGCGCGGGTGGCACGCGAACGGTTTGTCGGCCACCACCGTGCTGGAAAAATCGATATGCGCCCACGGCACCTGGTCGACGAACTCGCGCAGGAACAAGCCGCCGATGATGGTGCCGGCGCTGCCCTCGCCGGTGTTCTTGATGTCGGCGACGCTGCTGTCGATATCCGAACGGTACTCGGGCACCAGCGGCAGCTCCCAGAGCTGTTCCCCGCATGCGTGCCCGGCGCCGATGAGGGCCTGTACCAGTCCGGCGTCGGTCCCCATGATCGCGGCATAACGCGGGCCGAGAGCGGCGCGCACCGCGGCGGTAAGGGTGGCGAGATCAATCAGCACATCGGGCTTGGCGGCGGCGGCGAAGCTGAGAGCGTCGGCGAGCACCAGTCGGCCTTCGGCGTCGGTGTTGAGGACCTCAATGGTCTTCCCATTGTAAGCCCGGACGACGTCACCGGGTTTGATGGCGCGCCCGCCCGGCATGTTCTCGGTGGCGGGGATGTAGGCGCGCACCTCCACGGAGATGTCGAGGTCACGGATGACGCTCATGACCGCCAGGACTGCGGCGCCGCCGGCCATGTCGCGCTTCTGCGACGCCATTGCCTCGGCATTCTTCAGCGACAGGCCGCCGCTGTCGAAGGTGATACCCTTCCCGGCCAGAGCGACGCAGGTCCGTGCCTTGCCAGCCGGTCGATAACTGAGCTCGATGAACCGGGGCGGTTGCGCGCTGCCTTGTGCGACGCCGAGGAGCGCTCCCATACCGGCGCGCTTGATTCCGGCTGGGTCGAGGATGCGAGCCTGCAGGCGCTGTCGGCGGGCGATGCGCCTGGCTTCTTCGGCGAGATAGGTCGGCGTGACGAGCGCGGCGGGCGTGTTGATCAAGTCGCGCGCGTAGCAGGTTGCCGCCGCCGTGTGTTCGGCGCGGGCGACGGCGGCGCGCGTCGGCGTATCGGCGCGGTCGACCATGAGGATGAGGTGCTGCAACAGCGGCGCGCGGCGCGCCGTCGCGCTCTTCAAGCGATCGAATACATAGGCACTGAGCAGTGCGCCTTCACAGACGACTTCGAGCGTCGCCGGAGAACGCTCACCCTCGGGAATGACGACGGCGGCGCTCGCCGCTTGGAGGTCACGAGCTTGCGCGACGATGGCGTGCGCGAGCCGGTACCACGATTGGACGGCCGCTGGGGAGGCGGATGTCGACCGTGCGACCCGTGTGCCGCGCCGCGACCCGCCGGGCAGCGGCGCGACCGCCGTCATGCCAGGCGCTTCGTCGTCGCCAATCCCAACAGCCAGGATGTAACGCGCCGGCAGCCGGCCGTGCGTTTGAAAGAATGCCACCTGGCCGCTGGTCCCTTTGAAGCCGCGCTGCTGGATCTCGGCGACAAGTCGTCCGTCGACGCGCTGATCGAGCGCCGCCAGCTCCCCGGTTCTCCACTCGTTGCCTGCCGCAATGACCAGGACGTCAACCTTGACGTCGCCAGGGTTTCTCGGATCGAGCGTGATCTTCATGTGTTCCGAAACCTTTCCTTGAGGCGATCGACTCAAATTGAACGGCAGGCGCGAAAAATGGAAAACCGGGAATGGAAAACCGGGAATTCAAAACCGGCGAATGAGCAATCAGACCATTGGCCCGTTCTTCATTCTCGATTCCCGGTTCCCAGTTTTTCATCACTCTTGGTTTCCCTTCCCAACTATCCACTATTCCGCTTCAAGTAGTCGAGCAGCGTCGTGCGTTCCTCGTCCGTCAGCGGTGGAAGGCCGCGGCGCGCCATCTCGCCTTGCATGCGCTCGACCTGGAACTTCCACATCTCGAATTTCAAGGTCGACGGCGCGAAGAGGCGGTGGCAGGTGTCGCAGCGTTGCTGATACAGCCGTGCGCCTGGGGAGTCGGGCTCGGGCAGCTTGGGACTGCAGGCCGTCAGGCCAAACCCGATCAGCACGGCGACAGCGGCGGCCACGCGCCGTGGCATCCGACACTCACTCTTCATGCGTTCTCTCGACAATAGGCGGTTTGTCCCGGCGTTTCGGCGACGCCGATCTCGATAGTGCGAATGCCGTTGATGCCATCGGCGCGCAACTCGCGGCGGATTTCCGCGGCCAGGTAGCGCGCCAGCTCTTCGGCGGAGGTGTGCACGATCGGGATCAGCAGCACGTCCGAGGCGGGAAAGCGAAACTCGTCGTTTTCGTACTGCACGATGACCTGTTGTCCCTCGCTGCGGATGCGGAGGCAGTCGCTCTGCGCGGGAATCAAGGTCTTCTCGTCGAGGCGTTGGCACACGCGCTTGGCGACGGCCTTCACGACGCCGAAGTCGAGGACGTACCCTTGCTGTCCCAGTTCCCCTTCGATTTCCACCGAGACGCGATAGTTGTGGCCGTGCAGCGCTTCACGAAAGCCCTTGTAGGCGATGAAGTGCGCAGCGTTGAACTTGAGATAGTCCTTTTCGACGTGGACCTTGAACGATTGCGCGTACGCGTCGGCCATCAGCGGATCAGCTGATAGCTGATTACCGGCCCTTTAGGAACTGGCCTGGGCCTGCGCCCGGTATCTCTTAGGCCCAATGCCAGTGAGTTAACCCCAATGAGACAGAAAAGATTCACCACGGAGACACTGAGACACGGAGAGA
>CAZTDK010000786.1:0-3315 GCA_964611965.1 uncultured Binatia bacterium (SeqCode)
GATGCCCAGGCGCTCCGCTTCCGCGGCGTCGAAGATGCGCCCAGTAAAGAACAGCTCGCAGGCCTTCGACGTGCCCACCAAACGCGGGAGAAAATACGTTCCACCCATGCCCGGATGAATGCCGAGCTTGGCGAAGGTCATGCCCATCTTGGCGTCGGCGACCGCGATCCGCAGGTCGCACGCCAACGCGATACACAAGCCCGCGCCGATGGCGTGGCCGTTGATCGCGGCAATGGTCGGCATCGGTAACCGTTGGATGGCCAGGTAGCGCGTGTAGAAGTCGCGCGGCGAACCGGCCATGCTGGGCGCGTCGGACTCACGGGTTACGCCGGCGTCGCGCGCCAGCATGCCCAGGTCCCCGCCTGAGCTGAAAGCCTTGCCGCTGCCGGTGAGTACGACAACGCGCGCCGTCGGGTCGGCGCGAATCTCCTCGACCGCGCGCACCACTTCGTCGCCCATTGCCGGGGTCATCGAATTGCGGCTTTCCGGCCGATTGAATGCGAGCGTGACGATGCCGTCCTCGCGGCTGATGCGAATGTGGTCGTAGCTCATCGGTCACTCCTCTGATCGTGAATCGTGCTCGTGCTCGTTAGCAGACGAAGAATCGGTGGGATTGTTCGCCAGCCACTTGGCAGCAATCAGACGATCTTCATCCCTTCCACGAGCACGATCACGTTTTTCATCCCAATTTGACTGCCAGCGGTGTGACGCGTACCGTGTCGCCCACCGATGCGCAAGCTCTTGATCGTCGCAGGCGTGCTCCTCGTGCTCGTCGTTGCGACGGTCGTAGCCGCGACGCTGTCGCTGAATCGTCTCATTGCAGGCAGTCACGACCGCATCGTCGCCGAGGCGCAGGCCGTACTCGGCCGGCCGGTGGCGGTGGCGCGCATCAGTGTGAGCCTCTGGGGCGGCATCGCGGTGCGGCTCGATGACGTCCGCATCGCCGAGGATCCGCGCTTCGGCAGCGACGACTTCGTCCGCATCGCGGCCCTGAGCGCTCATGCCAAGCTGTGGCCCCTCCTGCGCCAGCGTTTCGAGCTCAGCCGCATCGTGGCCAGCCAGCCGCAGATCAACGTGATCCGCGATGCGGCTGGGGAGTGGAACTATGCCACGCTGCCCCCGCTGGCACCGCGCCAGACCTCGGCCCTGGCCGCCGGAATCATCCGCGTGGCGACGACGGCGGCGACACCTGAGCCCGCCGCCCCGAACGCGGTACGCGCCGCGCCGTTTCTCGTCGCCCACGCCTCGATCGCCGACGGCACGCTGGTGGTGATCGATCGGAGCCAGCCCCCGGAACGCACGACCCGGGTAACGCACCTCGACGCGGCGTTGCGTTATATCGATGCGGCGTCGCCTCTCGAGGTGACCATCGCCGCGGCCGTCGCCGCCGAGACGCGCAATGTCGACGTACACGGCGGCATCGGGCCACGCGACAAAGATCGGACGCTGCCATTGCAGCTCGACGGCACGCTCGGACCTTTTGCGGAGTTCAACGCGCAGGTCGACGCGCTGCACGTCGTGGGCGCACTGAGCGCGGCGCAGGTACATGTAAAGGAGCTGACCGGTCGACTCCTCGGCGGAGCCATCACATTCGGCGGAGATTTTCCCCTGCAACCTGGCGCCCCGGTGGCGCTCCGAGGAACGGTCCGCGATCTCGATCTAGCCCAGGCTATCGACGCGGTCCAAAACGAGGGCCCGGCGCGGATCGGCGGCAAGGCGCATCTCATCATTGACGTCAGCGGGACCGGCACGACCCGCGACGCCATCGAAGCCAACCTCTCTGGAAGAGTCGTTGCCGACATTGTGGATGGCGCGCTCATGCAGCTGAACCTCGCCAATGAAGTCCTCGGGAAGGCCAGCCGGCTGCCCGTCATCGGCAGCGTCGTCTCCGAAAAGATCAAGCCGAAATATCCGCGGCTCTTCGCTGATCCGGACACCCACTTCAAGACCCTGCACGCCGTATTCACGATCGCCGAGCAGCGCGCCGAGACCGACGACCTGACCATTGCCACCGCCGAGTACGGCGTCGTCGGGCGCGGCTGGATTGGCTTCAACCGGCAGATGGACATGGCCGGGAAGCTACGGATGTCCAAGCAGTTCAGCAGCGACGTGGTCGCCGACGTGCATGCCGCAAAGTACCTGCTCGACAGCGACGGGCAATTCGCCCTGCCCTTTCACCTGCGCGGCAAGCTCGGTGAGGCCCGGCCGAACCTCGACAACGACGACATCATGACCCTCGTGCAACGCGGCGCTGCGCGCGGCGGCGTGAAAGATTTGCTCGACAAATTCTTCGGCGGCAAGCCCTAAGGCCCCTGGAGGCGGCGTCTTTTCTTTGGCCCGGTCCCGCCTTCGGGGAGCCTCAGGACAGGATTGGTCGCTGCATACTGCCACCTCCGACAGGCGGCTAAGACCGCAGCCACCGTCGGCGCTGCGCGCCTGCGGTCGGCACCGGCCAGTGGGGTGCTGCAACATTGGGGCTGCCCTGCGCCGTGAGCGGCTCGCGTGGTCGGTACCACAGCTCCACCAGGGGCAAGATGAAGAGCAGCGGCGTCACCGCTGCTGCCGCTCCCAGCACCACGACCTTGCCCCAATCAGCGGCGCCAAAACCCGTTTGCTCCACCGGCAGCTCCAAGAACATATAACCCGCGACATTGATCAGGCAGACGACCTGCAAGACCCAACAACTCGCGCGCACGCTGCGCAGTTCCGCCGCCGCAAGCAACGAAAGCGGCAGCGCGTAGATGATGTAGCGCTCGTGCACTTCGGTGGGGAAGATGAATGCCGCCAGGTAGAAGAGGTAGGCAAATACACACACGGCGGCACCGTTCCGCAAAGGACGGCGCACCACCACCCAGGCCAGCACCGCGGCGCTCACGAAGAGTACCAGGCCCACCGCACGCGGGGTGAGCCCCATGATCCACGGCAAGCGGTCACTGAGCAGCGGCGACTTCCAGGCATCCGGGCTCGGATGCGCCGGCCACGTGGAAGCTTCGAGGAGGGCGCCGCGGAACAGGGACACGATCCACCAGGGATTTGCGGCGCTCAGCGTCAGACCGGCCAACAGCGAGCCGTTGGCGACGTACGCAACCTCGAACCAGCGCAGCCCGCCGCTCAACAGGAACGGCCATGCACCGGCAATGATTGTCGCAAGGCCCGCGAGCGCGGCGACTGCCGTACGACGCCAGGAGGCACCTTCAACCGCCGCGAGCGCGAGGACCGGTAGGGTCAAGACGACCTGAGGCTTCACGAGTAGGCCGACACCGCAGAGCATGCTGGCCAGCGGCAAACGCTTATGCAGCACGCAGAGCATCGCGC
>CAZTDK010000787.1:0-3314 GCA_964611965.1 uncultured Binatia bacterium (SeqCode)
AATAAATAATAATCAACAAAAAAACAAATAAAAACCAGGGGGGGGGAGGAGTGGGCTGGAGGTGGTCTGTAAGCCGGATCTTGTCGCCAAGCCTAACAGGCGAGGCCTACGGTCATTCCTCTGGGTCAGTCGTTACCGGCCGACTCGAGCGACACACCCGAGGGAACGCGGGCCGCGCACCCCTCTTTTCGGTCTTGCTCCAGGTGGGGTTTGCCGAGCGGGATCGTCTCCGATCCCGCTGGTGACAATGTCACCTTTTCACCGACTCCTCTCGAGAAACCCAAGAGGCCGTCTCTTTTCTGTGGCACTTTCCCCCGATGCCTCGGGGCCGTCGTTAGCGGCCACCTTTGCCCTGTGGAGTCCGGACTTTCCTCTGGTCCACCGACACTTCCGGTATTCCAGCGACCGCACAACCTCCTCCAGCCGGCGCGAGTCTAGCGCGGCGGATCGGCGGGGTCTAGACGCTCCGGCTGCCAGAAGAGTATCCGGTGACAGTTCGGACACAGGCGCACGTCCCGGCTCCGCTGCAACTCGTTGAAGAACTGTGGGGGGAGATGCATGTGGCATCCCAAACAGGTTCCGTTGCGGACTTCGACAACCGCAGTACCTCCACGGCGCTTGAAGATCTGCTCATACTTCTGTAGCAGCGCCCCATCGAGCGCGGCCGCCATGCGCGCGCGCACTTCATGCTCGCTCGCCACCTCTTGCATGACTTGCTCGATACGCGCACGCTGCTCTGTCGTTTGCGTCGCAGCGTTGGCTTCCAGCTCGGCAAGGATCCGCTCGGCATCGGCAGCCGTGACGTTCAGTGCTTCCGACGACTCGAGCAAGCGTAGCACCTCCTCCTCGATTTGCTGGTTGGCTTCTTTGCTCAGTTCAATCTCGCGACGCAGCGCTTGCAACTCTTTCTCGTTGCGCACGCGGTTGAGGCGCATGCGCCGATCTTTCATCTTGGCTTCCTCGCTGTACAGGTGGGCTTCGAGCTCACGACGGCGTGCCTCAACCGTATCGCGCTCGATTTGTATCGCGCGCGTAACGTCGCGTTGTCTCGCCAACTGGCCGTCCGATTCAGCAATTGCGGCTTGGAGCTCCTGCACCAGTGCGGTTTTCTCGCGGTGCTGGCGATCGATCTCCTGCAGGGCGGCCAGCTGACTAATCGATGTTTCCGTCGAACCTTCCACGAACACCTTTCCTTCGTCTTCCAGACAATGGGCCCACCAGGATTCGAACCTGGGACCTACCGGTTATGAGCCGGCGGCTCTGACCAGTCTGAGCTATGGGCCCGCCCGTGCTGTTCATCTGCGGCTGACGCTCTTCTGAGAATGACCATCGCGATGCCGCAGCTTGCGCAAAGCCTGCGCTTCGATTTCCAGAATCTGACCACACTCGAGTGCATAGTGACGCGCAATCTCTTCCACAGACCAATGCCGCGCCTCGCTAATGCCGAACCGCATCCGCAACACTTGCCGTTCCTGATCCGTTACCGTGGAGAGTATCTGCCCTGTTTCCTCCCGCAGCTTCCTGCAATTCGCAGCATCGGCCCAGGAAATCAAGCGCCGCGTGGCGTCGGGCACGCACCCATTCGAAATTAGAGCTCGGGGTCGGGGTCGGGAGGATGCTGCGCGGCGCGGCCTCGCCACCTTCAAGCGAAGCTTCCCCTTGGACTCCCCAAGGTCGATGCGCTCACCCATGCCCAATCTCCTTGCGGCGGTGCAGGTCTTCATTGAACCGTTCCAGCTCTTCACGCAAGCGTCCCTCGTCACCACTCGTTTCCGCTTGGCGCAAATTCCCCCGGAGCTGACGCGCATGCAGCGCTCGTACACGTCGCTCAATTCGTTCGATGCAATCGCGCGCAACCTGAAGAGGGTCCCCCGTCCCGAGGTCCCGCTTAGTCAGCAGTTCGGCAGTGACGCGCTGTTTGAGTTGCAGGGGTAAACCGTCGATCGCAGAGGCGGTGCTCTTCTCACGCTCCCAGGCCGTCACGAGGGCGGCTCCCGCCTCGGCAAGTCGCACGCTGCTGAAATGCCTCAGCACAGCGCGATGCGACACCAGCCTCGCGACCTCGCAATCGAGGGCCATGGCCTCAACCAGCATTTGTTCTTCGCGGCGAAATACCTCCGGCGATTCAACCGCGGCATGGGCCGGCCGCGACGCCCGCGGGACTGAGCCCGTACGGATCTCGCGGAAGGACGTCTCATCGATTCCCAGACGCTCGGCGGCTTGCTTAACAAGGATGCCATACTGGCCAGGATCGCGTTCACGGACATTGTCAATCACCGCCTTGATTTCCGCGGCGGCACGCACACGTTCCGGTACGCTGGCCCCGGGACCTGGATCATGCCGCTGCAGGAAGAATTCCCACAAGGGCACGGCATGCTCAAGGAGCGCCAGGGTCGCGGCGGTTCCACGCGTCCGAACGAAGGTATCGGGGTCAAGGCCCTCGGGTAGAAACGCGCCCTGCCCCCACACGCCCGTTTCGATGCAAAGGCTGAAGGTATTGAAGGCGCGATCCGCCGCCTTCTTTCCGGCGGGGTCGCCGTCAAAAAAAACCAGCACGTCTTGGATGGCAAAGCGTTTCGCGAGGCGGAGTTGCTCCAGAGTGAAGGCCGTACCTAAACTCGCAACCGCGTAGCCGATGCCCGCCTCGACCAGTGCCAGCGCGTCGAGATAGCCTTCGACGATCACGATTCGCTCCGCGTCGCGTACCACTTGCCGGGCCTCGTACAACCCATACAACACCTGGCCCTTGTGAAACAGGGCGGACTCCGGCGAGTTCAAGTACTTCGGCTGTTCGCTTCCCAGGGTCCGTCCACCGAAACCCAGAAGACGGCCGCTCCCATCGCGAATCGGAAACGTCACTCGGCCCCACAGTCGATCGTACAGCGCTCCATTGGACCGCCGCCCAAGCAAACCGAGCTCCGTTGCCTTCTGCACCGCTACCGGCTTCGGCGCCAACGCCCGCGCCAATCCCGAGCCACTCCCGGGGCAAAAGCCGAGACCATAGCGCTCAATTGTGGTCGCAGTGAGGCCTCGCTTTTCGAGGTACTCGCGAGCTACCGCTCCACTCTCAGCCTGCAGTGCGGCGCGGAAGTAGCGCTGCGCGAACTCGTTGAGTCGTACCAACTCATCGCGTTGCTCGCCACCAGGGCCCGACTCATCGCGCTTCGGCAGCATCACTCCGGCGCGCCGTGCGAGAATCTCTACGGCCTCTGGAAAATCGATTCGATCAGCACGCATGACAAACGTGAAGACCGTCCCACCGGCACCGCAGCCGAAGCAATGAAACAATCCGCGCTCGTCGCTAACGGTAAAGG
>CAZTDK010000788.1:0-3307 GCA_964611965.1 uncultured Binatia bacterium (SeqCode)
ATCGCTCCCCTCGGGCACCCTGGAGCCGGGGACTCTCTATGTGGTGCGGCGCGCGGACGCGCCGAGCTTTGCAAACGACCTGCGCGACACCGCCAACTGCGTTGTGAAGCGTACCGCCTTCCTGTGCGCCACGCGCGGCACGTGACCCGGCGCGCACGCAGCGCGCGCCGTCGTCCGCATGCGGCCGTGCGGCGGGCTGCGTGCGCGCCGGACGCAGCACCATGCGCGCAGCAGGCGTGACGTCTGTGATGCGGTCGTCACCGCGCCGGCGGGTCGTAGACCGGCAACACATCCATGAGCGCGGCGAGCGGCTGTCCGGCGCGGTCCTTGTCGGAGAGCCGCGGCTCTCCGACAGGCCACACGATCCCGATTGCCGGATCATTCCAGAGCAGTCGGATCTCGTCGGCGGGATCGTAGAAATCGGTGCACTTGTACTCGAAGTGGGCCGACTCACTCATGACGCAGAACCCGTGCGCGAAATCCGGCGGAATGTAGCATTGGCGGAAATTCTCACCCGACAGGGCGACGCTGATCCAACGGCCGAACGTTGGCGAGCCGCGCCGGATGTCGACCACCACGTCGAAGATCTCGCCTTGGAGGACCTGCACGAGCTTTCCCTGGCGGTGCCGGCGTTGCGCGTGTAGCCCGCGGATGGTACCGCGCACCGAGCGCGACTGGTTATCTTGAACGAAACTGGCCGGGATGCCCGCCGCAGCATACTTCTGGGCGTGGTAGGACTCCAGAAAAAACCCCCGGTCGTCGCGGTAGACGTCCGGCTCGATGACAATCACCCCGGGCAGTTCGGTTGGCACGAACTTCATCGGGTCACGCCTCCTCTTCGAGGATCCTGAGCAGATACTGCCCGTAGCCGCTGCGCTCCATGGCGCGGGCCAGCCGGCGCAGGTCGGCGTCCGAAATGTAGCCCATCCGAAAGGCGATCTCCTCGATACAGGCCACCTTCAGCCCTTGCCGCTCCTCGATCACCTGGACGAAGTTCGCCGCTTGCAGCAGCGCCTCGTGCGTCCCGGTGTCGAGCCACGCCGTCCCACGGCCGAGCCGTTGGACGTACAGCGCGTCCGCGCGCAAGTATGCCAGATTGACGTCGGTGATCTCCAATTCGCCGCGCCGCGACGGCTGCAGCCGCTCGGCGATCTGGACGACGTGATTGTCGTAGAAGTACAGGCCGGTCACGGCGTACGGCGAACGCGGCTTGGCGGGCTTCTCGAACAAATCGATTGCCCGACCCTCGGCGTCGAATTCCACCACCCCGTAGCGTTCCGGATCGCGGACGCGATACGCGAACACCGTGGCGCCGCTGGGCCGCGCCGCCGCCTGGCGCAGCGATTCTCCGAACCCGTGCCCGTAGAAGATGTTGTCCCCCAATGCCAGTGCCACCCCGCCATCACCGATGAACTCGCGGCCGATCAGAAAGGACTGCGCAATCCCTTCCGGGCGCGGCTGCGTGGCGTATTGGATCGTCAGTCCGAGCTCGCTGCCGGTGCCCAGCAAGCGCACGAAGGCGTCCTGCTCATGCGGTGTGGTGATGACCATGATCTCGCGAATGCCGGCCAGCATCAGCGTGGACAGCGGATAATAGACCAGCGGCTTGTCGAAGATGGGTATGAGCTGCTTGCTGACCGCGCGCGTGAGCGGATACAAGCGTGTCCCGGATCCTCCAGCGAGGATGATGCCCTTCACGGTTTCATACCTTTCCTGTGCGCCGCGGGAGCGCGATGTTGTCCCCGCGCCGACGCGCAGCGACCCTCCGGTGCGCGTCGGCGCCACGCACCGTCATCTCGACCGATGGCACATCCGCTCAATGCAAAGTCGGCTGGCTCCCTTCGTCGATGAACTGCAGATCATGCAGCTTGCGGTATTCGGCATTCAATGCCAGCAACTCTTCGTGCGTGCCCTGCTCGATGATCTCCCCCTTCACCAGCACCAGGATCCGATCTGCCCGCCGGACCGTGGACAGCCGGTGGGCAATGACGACCGTCGTCCGATTCTCCATCAACCGGTCGAGCGCCTGCTGGACCAGATGCTCGGATTCGTTGTCGAGCGCGGAGGTCGCTTCATCCAACACCAGAATCGGCGCGTTCTTGAGCAGTGCCCGCGCGATGGCCAGCCGTTGACGCTGTCCGCCGGAGAGGCGCATGCCTTGTTCGCCGATCGGGGTGTCGTAGCCCTGCGGCAACTGCATGATGAAATCGTGCGCATAGGCGTCCTGCGCCGCCTTCACGATGGCGTCCATAGTTTGATCGATACCACCATACGCGATGTTGTTCTTCACGGTGTCGTCGAACAAAAACGTATGCTGCGTGACCAAGCCAATCCGCGCTCGCAAACTGGCCATCGTCAGGTCACGAATGTCGGCGCCGCCGATTCGAAGGGCCCCCCCTTGCACGTCATAAAAGCGAAGAATCAGATCCGCGAGCGTGCTCTTCCCCCCGCCGCTCTGTCCCACCAGCGCCACCACCTCGCCGACCTTGATGTTCAAGCTCACGTTGCGCAGCACGAGATCATGTCCATAGCTGAAGCTGACGTTTTCGAGCTCGATGCCGGGGGCGATGCCGAGCAACGGGCGCGCTTCAGGTTTGTCCTGAATCTCCGGAACCGCATCGATGAATTCGAAGATCCGGTCTGCGGCAACCAGTCCCAGCTGGATGGTACCGTGCGCCCGCCCGACCGCTTTGAACGGCTCGTACAAGAGAAAAAGCGCGGTGAGAAAGGCCAGGAACGTTCCCTGCGTCCGTGTGCCGCTGATGACACTGTGGCCGCCGTACCACACCACACCGGCAATGGCGAAGGCGGCGAGCACCTCCATGATGGGCGTCGAGAGCAAACGTAGGCGCAGGACCTTCATCATCAATCCGAACAACGACTCGTTCTCTCGTCGGAAGCGCTGTTTTTCATAGCCTTCCATGCCAAACGCCTTGACCACACGATTTCCCTGCACGGTCTCCTGCAACAGGGTGGTGATACGGCCCATGGAAACCTGTCCCTTCCAGTTCAGGTTCCGGAGTCTCTTGGAGAGGCGCAGCACGGGCAACACGGAGGTGGGAAAAGCCACGAAGGCGATCAGGGCGAGGAACCAGTCCTGGTAGAATGCCACCGTCACGAGGACCACCAGCGACAAGGCGTCGCGGACCACGGAGGTCACCGCGTCAATGAGCGCCCCACGCGCCGCCATCACATCGTTCGTGACCCGCGTGATGATCTCACCGCTCGAATTTCGATCGAAGAACGAGAGCGACAAGTCCTGAATATGATCGTTGAGCTCGCACCGGAGGTCGGTGATGACCCGCTG
>CAZTDK010000789.1:0-3302 GCA_964611965.1 uncultured Binatia bacterium (SeqCode)
CCTCAAGCAGGATTTGCTGACCGGTTACAAGCTGGGCGACATGACCTACAAGGTTCACCTCGACGGTGACAACCTGGTCCCTTACCTGACCGGGCAGGCCGCGAAGAGCCCGCGGGAATCGTTCTTTTACATCAACGACGACCAGCAACTGACCGGCCTAAGGTACGACAACTGGAAGCTCGTGTTCATGGAGCAGCAAACCCCCGGAACGATGCTGATCTGGGCGAACCCGTTTACCAACTTGCGGCTCCCGAAGATGTTCAACCTCCGCATGGACCCGTACGAGCGCGCCGACATCACGTCGAACACCTACTGGGACTGGATCTTCGATCATGCTTTCCTGATGGTGCCCGCGCAGGCCTACGTGGGCCAGTTCCTGGCGACATTCAAGGACTACCCGCAGCGGCAGAAGGCGGCCAGCTTCAACATGGATGAAGTTCTTCGGAAGCTGCAGGAAAGCGACGGGTCGAAGTAGCACGAACGCGGCGGGGCGCTACTCGAAGCGCCCCGCCGTTCGATTCGCATTGAGAGGGAGCATTTGATGAAACGCTCACTGATGAGGACCCTGCTCGCTCTGCTGCTGCTCACAAACGCAGCGTTCGCCGCCGACCCGCTCCCCTCCTGGAACGACACCGCGCCGAAGAAGGCCATCATCGCCTTCGTCGAGAAGGTCACGACGGTCGGCTCGCCGGATTTCGTGCCGGAGCCTGAACGCATCGCCACCTTCGACAACGACGGCACGCTCTGGTGCGAGCAGCCGCTGCCGGTGCAACTGTACTTCGCGCTCGACCGGGTGAAGGCGCTCGCGCCGCAGCATCCCGAATGGAAGACCAAGGAACCCTTCGCCTCGCTGCTCAAGGGCGACCTCAAGGGCGCGATGGCAGGCGGTGAGCGCGGGCTTCTCGAGATCCTCATGGCCACGCACGCAGGCATGACCACGGTAGAATTCGAGCAGATCGTCAAGGACTGGATCGCAACCGCGAAGCATCCGAAGACGGGCAAGCTCTTCACCGAAATGGTCTATCAGCCGATGCTCGAGCTGCTGGCCTACCTGCGCGCCAACGGTTTCAAGAGCTTCATCATCTCCGGCGGCGGCATCGAGTTCATGCGCCCGTGGGCGGAAAGAGTCTATGGCATTCCGCCGGAGCAGGTCGTCGGCAGCAGCATCAAGACGAAGTTCGAGATGCGTGACGGCAAGCCCGTCCTAGTGCGACTGCCGGAACTGAACTTCAATGACGACAAAGACGGCAAACCCATCGGCATCAACCGGCACATCGGCCGCCGGCCCATCATGGCATTCGGCAACTCCAATGGTGACCGGGAGATGCTGGAATACACGCAGGGCGGCAGCGGCGCGCGCTTCGAGCTGTTGGTGCTGCACGATGATGCGGCGCGCGAATTCGCCTACGGTCCGGCGCGCGGACTGCCAGACGTCAAGCTCGGTGCCTTCCCGCCCGCGCTCGATGCGCAGGCGAAGCAGGACGGCTGGACCGTCGTCAGCATGAAGGACGACTGGAAGACTGTGTTCCCGGCGGCGCAGTCCGAGATCACGGCGATCGACATTCTGCTGGAGCCAGACGTGACCATGCTCGCGCATGCCGCCGCCAACAACGAACGCCTGCTGTCGGTCTTCCCGAAGGGGTTCGCGCTGGATGCGGCGCATCGTCCGCACATCACGATGCTCCAGTGTTTCGTGCGCACGGCGGACCTCGACAAAGTTTATGCCGCCGAAGAAAACGTGTTCGGCGCCGCCAACGTGAACGCGATGAAGCTGGACGCCTTCACACTCTACTACATCCCCGCCGGCACGCTGGGAGTCGCAGGCATTGTCGCGAAGCCGACGCCGGAATTACTCAAGCTGCAGGCGGACATCATTACCGCCGCGAAGCCGTTCATGGTGCAAAGCGGCCCCATCGGCGCGTTCACCGCTGGGCACGATGATCCAGCCATCGACGCGGCCATCATCCAGTATGTGTCCACGTTTGAGCAGAATGCGGCAGGCGAGCACTTCAATCCGCACGTCAGCACCGGCACCGCGCCGAAAGAGCACCTCGACCAGATGCTCGCCGAACCGTTTGAGCCGTTCAGCTTCTCGCCCGCGGGCGCGGCCGTCTACCAGCTCGGCCCGTTCGGTACCGCGGCGAGGAAACTCAAAGAATGGGATTTGAAGCCCTGAGGCGCCGCGCGACCCGTTGAACGACGTGGAGAGACACAGCATGAAGAAGCCACCAGGCGCCGAGATACCAGCTCGCTCCATGGCCCCGAAGCCTTCGGCGTCGGAGCGCAAGTCCAAGGGCAACGCCCGCCGCGGGAAAGTGCCCACCGAAGCACCGTATCGCTCTCCGGCCGAGCGCCGCGCTGAAGGCAAGATGCTGCGCGACACCGTGCCGCGCGCGGACCATAGCGGATGGAAGCCGCCCAAGGATCGACGTGACCCCGTCGAGATCGTGCTGGCAAGCAACGAGGGCAGGCTGCTCGATCTTGTCCCGATTCGGCACGGCCGGATGATGCAGTCGCCCTTCGCCTTTTATCGCGGCACCGCCGCTGTCATGGCCGCCGACCTTGCCAACACCGCGAACTCCGGGTTCAGGGTGCAGGCCTGCGGTGACGCCCACCTCTCGAACTTCGGTGGATTTGCCACGCCCGAGCGCGACGTGATCTTCGACATCAATGACCTGGATGAAACGCTTCCCGCTCCATGGGAATGGGACGTCAAGCGTTTGGCCGCCAGCGTGGTCCTGGCCGGGCGTCATATCCAGCTCAAACAGAGCCAGTCGGCGCGCGCCGCAAGCGCCGCCGTGCGGTCATACCGGGAACACATGGCGGAGTATGCCTTCATGAAGGCGCTGGACATCTGGTACGACAAGATCGACCTCGAACGCATGCTCGCTCACTTCGACGACGAGAAGGAGCGCGCGCGTATGCGGCAAAGAGTCGAGCAGGCGCGCGGGCGCAGTGTTGCCGAGCACGATTTCCCAAGGCTCGCCGAGCAGGTGGGTGCGACGCCACGCATCAAGGATAACCCGCCGCTCATCTTCCATTCCGCCGACGTCAAGGAAGACCAGGGCACCGAGGAACTCAAGTCGGCATGGGCGCTCTACCGCGAGTCCCTGCCTGAGCACGTCCGCGTGCTCTTCGGTCGCTTTCACCTGTGCGACATGGCGGTGAAGGTCGTTGGCGTTGGCAGCGTCGGCACCACGTGCCTGATCGCCCTCTACCTGGCCGCGGACGACGACCCGCTGTTCCTGCAGATCAAGCAGGCGATCGCGTCGGTGCTCGAACCCTATGCCGGGAAGAGTCTG
>CAZTDK010000790.1:0-3286 GCA_964611965.1 uncultured Binatia bacterium (SeqCode)
CGATGGGGAGGGATTGCACATGGAAGCAACCAGCGCTGTGAGACGCAGCAATGCCTGGCTCGTTGCGGGCCTGGCAATGATTGCCGCAGCGACTGGGCTCAGCGCTTGCGGTGAACATCAAGTCAGCGCGCCCGCATCCCCGCCGCCGGCGGCGACCCCAACCCCGCCGCCGCCGGCGACCCAGACCAAGCCGCCGATGGCCACACCGTCGGCGTCTCCACGGCCACGGCCGACCGACTTCCGAAAATTCGACGCCGTGGCGTTCCCAGTGACCACCCAGCCGGAGCTGCCGGTGTGGTTCTACATCGTGAGCGGCCTCAGCCAGAATGGCCAGCAACCGCTGGCGCTGACGGTGACCGACAACTCCGTCAATCCGGGCGCCGCGGTCACTTTGCTCCCGTTGGTGTCGCCGCCGGCATCGAGCTCCCCGGTCACTCTGGCAACCGGCCAGCTCTGGCAAGTGCAAGCGCCCGGTGCCGGGAGCACAGTGCGTAGCGCCATCGGCAACGGTCTAGTGCTCAGCTACCTGCCGTTCGCGCCGGGCACGGCGCTGACGTCCCTCCAGGATCCGGCCGGCGGCGCGCTCCAGCTCTGGCAGTATGACAAGTCCAGCGCGCAGATTCTCAACGACTTCAATCCGGGCAATCTGTACGTTGTCGGCGACGCCGCCGGCGCGTCGGCGCCGGTGGCGTTCGGCACCAACTTCGACAGCCCGGGGAACCAGTGGCATCCATGGCCAAGCTACCCGCTGCACGCCATCCTCGCGCAAACACCGCAAGGCTTTCCGCAATTCAGCGGTGAGCAAGCCGATGCCTACAGCTGCATCAACGACGCGCGGCACCTCGACCTGTCCGGTACCTGCGAGCTCGGCGGCGGGCAGCTCAACGCCGGCGTGCGCTGCGAGTACTACAACCTGGTGGCGCCGTTGAGCTCCTACGAGCTGTCCATCAGCACGTACGATGCGGCGAGTTGCGATGTCTCGCCGCAGGCGTTCGCAGCGGTCAAGGCGCAAGTGACGACCGAGCTGGGCGCCGCGCAAGCGGTGCAGAAGCTCTATGCAGAGTACAACCAGTTCTTCACGCAGATCTTCCTCGAGAACAGCGACCAGTTGAGTCAGTTGATCCTGGATGCGGCGATCGACCAGAGCTCGAATGTCACCGCGGTTGCCGGAGCGGTCGTTGAGGGGGTGGTGTATACCGTGCTGTCGGCGCTCGGGCCGGTGAGCTCGGTGGTCGCCAACCTGGGAGCAACGGCAATCGCCGGCGCCGAAGCCGCGCAACCGGGTGTCTTGTCCTCCCCGTTCACCGCCGCGGTCCAGGACCTCTACAGCGAGCTGACGACACGCTTCACCGCTGTCGTCACCGCGCTCGATACGCAGGAGGGCACGGTGCTCACCGATTGGAGCATGATGCAGCAGGTGGCGGCGTTGACCAGCAAGAGCGACAGTCCCGATTCGCTGGCGTTCGACCCGGCGCAGAAAACTGCGCTCTTCGATGCCGCCGCATCCGGCTACGCCGTCGCTACCATGCAGGTGCTGCTGCCGGCGAAGTACAGCCTGACACGCTTCTATGGACTGACGAGTGGGGAAGATCTCAGTGGCTATCCCGCGTGGGATCAATGGGCGGAGTGCCTCGGCGGCTTGCAGGGGGCCAGCTGCCCGTCGAGTCTCTGGAACGCCTACGGCGTCTCCGGGGGCAAGGACTATCCGAGCGCAGCCGCGGTGCAAGACGACGTCTTCAACAACGGCGCCACGCAGCACGATTTCTACAACGGTACCAACGGCTGGCAGGGATTCAATCAGGACGCCTTGTCGACCATCTCCTGTGGAGGACAAGTCATCACCGTCGCCAACTACAGCCCCAATACGCTGAGCGTCCAGGCGAAAGGCGTCGCCGGCGTGGTGGGCGGCAACGGTATGGATCTGCCCGCCGGTTCTTCGGAGGCTGTGTCGCAGACCCTCCCACCCTATGGCTTCGTCCAGTTCGCCGGTTACGGGATATCCGTATCCGAGGATGAGGTGAGCCTCAAGGTCACTGTCGACGTGTTCGACAGTAACTACTCGAGCACCGATTCAATCGCATCGTGGAGCGCCACGCAGACGTGCAGTGACAGTACCGCCCCGACGGCATCGGTGGGCACGATTACAACGGCAGGCGGTTACACGGCGTCAGCTGGACCGAGCTTCAACGGCAGCGTGAGCCAGCCCGGCATCACGTCGGTTGGTATCTATCTTCCGATGACGCCGCAGCCGACGTTGACGCCCACCATCGGACCATCGCCCACGCCGACACCGCCGCCGTCAGCGACCCCGACGGTAACTTTCACGCCGACCATACCGCCGACGCCGACGCCTGCCGGTATGGCCAATTGCTGCCAGTGCGGCGGCAGCTTTGCCGGGTGCTTCTCAGCGGCCGAATCGTGTCCGACCGACTGCACTCTGGTGATCAACGCCGCCTGCGATGCGGGGAGCAGCCAGTGCGCCGCCTTCACACCGACGCCGAATGCGATCTACGTGTCCGCGGCGATGCCCAGCAGCGACAGCTACCCTGGCACCGAGAACGCGCCGAAGCAGAGCATTCAGGCAGCTGTCGATGCGGCAATCAGCACCGGCGCGGCGGTATTCATCGACGGTGGTACGTACAAGGAATCGCTCACCGTGACCTCCGGCGTCAGCCGCATCGTGGGCGGGTTCAATCGCAGCGCCGGGTGGACCCAGGATACTTCCAAAGCGACCAGCCTGCAGGGTGGCGCGACCGCGGTCACACTGAGCGGCGTGAGCAACAGCCTGAGCATCGAGAATCTGTCGATTAGCGCGAGCAACAATACGGAGACCGGCGGCTCGTCCTACGGCATCTTGGTGCTCGATTCGCCGGCCGTCACCATCAGCGGTTGTACGGTGACTTCCGGCCTGGGCGGCCAGGGAAGCCTGGGCGAATCCAAACCGGTCGGCACGGCGGGCGGTAATGGCGGCGCAGGCGGAGCTGGCTGCGAGTATCCAGGAGGAATCGGCTGTGACAGCTGCGACCAGCCAGGCGGCGGCGACGGCGGGGTGGTTGCGGTTTGCTCGATCGGGGGCAACCTGTACGGCTCTGGCGGGGGCGGTTTTGGGGGAGGCGGGGGTTCGTGTGACAGTGACACAACCTCCGGCAGCGGGTCGGGCGGTAACGACGGCGCCTTCGATGCCAATGGTTCCGGGGTGGGTGGCAGCGGCGGCGGCGGCGGCCAAGGATGTTCGAGTCCGTCGAGCGCCGTTGGTGGCAGCCCCGGCACCAACGGCGCCAGTGGT
>CAZTDK010000791.1:0-3285 GCA_964611965.1 uncultured Binatia bacterium (SeqCode)
CTCTGGCGACGGGTTCCTCGTGGAGTTCAGCAGCGCGTTGCAGGCGGTGCACTGCGCCATCGGGATTCAGACGGCCTTGGTTGAGCTGAATGCGGCGGCGACGCCCGCGCGCCGCGTCCAGATCCGCATCGGCTTGCATCTCGGCGACGTTGAAGTGCGCGACGGCGATGTCTTCGGCGACGGCGTAAACATCGCCGCGCGGGTGGAGCCGCTCGCGGAGGCCGGTGGCATCTGCATCACCGGCCCGGTGTTCGATCAGATTCGGAACAAGGTCGACATGCCGCTCGTCCGCCTGCGACAGCCGCAACTGAAGAACATTCAGGTACCGATCGACGTGTATCGCGTGGTGCTGCCGTGGACGCCGGGCGCAGGAAAGCACGGCGGACACCGGGCAATGCGGCGGCGCGGCGCGCCTGTGCTCCTCATCGTCGCGGCAGCGTCCATGGTGGCAGTGCTCTTCGGGTGGTGGACCACGGCGCGCGCGCCGCACACGACCGGCCCACCATTGGGCAGCGGCCAGGCGCCGGCCAAGCACTCGGTCGCCGTGTTGCCGTTCGTCAACATGAGCTCCGACACCGAGAACGAGTACTTCAGCGACGGCATCACGGAAGATCTGATCACCGCGCTCTCCAAGGTGTCGGGCTTGCACGTCGCCGCCCGCACCTCGTCATTTGCCTTCAAGGGCAAGAACGACGACATCCGCACCATCGGCACCCGCCTCAACGTCGGCGCAGTCCTTGAAGGCAGTGTGGCCAAGGCCAACAATCGGGTGCGCATCACCGCGCAGCTGATCAACGCTGTCGACGGCTACCACCTGTGGTCGGACAGCTACGACCGCGAGTTGCAGGACATCTTCGCGATCCGCAGCGAGGTCGCTGAAACCGTGGCGAAGGCGCTGCAGGTCACCCTCGTCCCTGGCGAGCGCCAGACGCTCGAGCGCAAGCCGACGGAGGACCTGGAAGCTTATCAGCTCTACTTGAAGGGACGTCATGCGGCCGGAACGTTCGCCGACTATCCCGCCGCCATGCACTATCTGCAGCAGGCGATCGCGCGCGATCCGGGGTATGCGCTGGCCTACTCCGGCCTGGCCTACTACTACTGGGCCGCCACCGACGGGGTGATGTCGGGAAGCGAGGCGCTGCCGCGCGCGCGCGAGGCGGCCGAGAAAGCCCTGCGGCTCGACCCGTCGTTGGCGGAGCCGCACACCTGGCTCGGAGCCGTGCACTGGCTGTACGATCGCAACGACACGGCGGCGCGCCGCGAGCTTGAGACGGCGGTGACCATGCAACCGGACCTGGCCGTCGCACATGAAATGAAAGGCTGGTACCTGGTTGCCACCGGCGCGTTTGAGGAGGGGCTCGCCGAGTCACGGCGCGCTGTCGAGCTCGATCCGCTGTCGCCTGAGACGAACACCGTCCTCGGCTTCAATCTCTACTTCGCGCGCCACGACGACGAGGCGCTCACGCAGCTGCGTACCGCGGTGAGCACCGACCCGGACTACTGGTTTGCACGCTTGTGGCTCGGACGGGCGTATGCGCGTGCTGGGCGACTGTCCGACGCGCTCGCCGAGCTGCGCAGCGGGCAGGAGAAAACAACCGATCCGGAGCTCGAGTCCGCCATCGGGCGTGTGTACGCGGACGCAGGCGACAGAGCGGCGGCGACCACGGTGCTCGACCATCTGCACGCCCGCATGCGTGATGAGTTTGTTTCCGCCGCGTTCATGGCGACGATTCACGCCGGGCTCGGCGAGGGGGATGATGCGCTCGCGGCATTGGCGCAGGCCGCGGCGCAGCACTCGTACTACGTGGGCTGGTGGAACATCGACCCCGAGCTCGACCCGTTGCGCGCCGACCCGCGGTTCAGCGCCTTGCTGAAACAGGTGGGACTGGAGCCGTGAGCGCACCCGGCGATGTCGGGCATAGCCGGATACGCGCGCGTCCGCGCATCGACTCGGTCGATTTGCTGCGCGGCGTGGTGATGGTGGTCATGACCCTGGATCACACCCGCGACTTTGCCGCGCGCAGCGGCTTCGATCCGCGCGACGTCACCCAACCGGCGCTCTTCGTCACCCGATGGATCACTCACTTTTGCGCGCCGGTATTCGTCTTCCTCGCCGGCACGTCCGCCTATCTGTATGGTCAGCGCGGCAAGCGCCCCGCCGAGGTCACGCGCTTTCTGTTCACCCGTGGACTCTGGCTGGTGTTCTTGGAGCTGACGCTCGTGCGCTGGGGCTGGACCTTCGACATCGTTCCCCGGTTCGTCGGCCTGCAGGTCATCTGGGCGATCGGCTGGTCCATGGTCGCGCTCAGCGTGCTGCACCGCCTTCCGTTCGGCATGCTGGCGATTGTTTCGCTCACCATGATCGCCGGACACAACCTGCTCGACGGCATCACCAGTCCAACTGTCGGCTGGTGGTGGAACTTCGTGCACGCCAGCGGTCCGCTGCCGGCGGTTGCCGGAGTGAGGGTGTTCGTCGCCTATGCCTTGATCCCATGGATCGGCGTGATGAGCGCCGGGTACTGCTTCGGCACCATCATCCTCGAGCCGCCGGAGAAGCGTCGGCGCGCGCTGCTGGCAATCGGTTTCGCCGCAATTGCAGCGTTCATGCTGCTGCGCTGGACAAACGTCTACGGTGATCCCGCGTCGTGGAGCTGGCAAGCGACGCCGCTGCGCACCGTATTGTCGTTCGTCAACTGCGAGAAATATCCACCGTCGCTGCTCTTCCTGCTGATGACGCTGGGACCCGCCATCCTGTTTCTCGCGCTGGTCGATGGATTCCAGCCAGGCCCGATCAGCCGCCAGATCGTCACCATCGGGCGTGTGCCGCTCTTCTACTATTTGCTGCACCTGCCGCTGATCCACGGCACCGTCCTGCTCCTCGCCGTCGCCACCTACGGCGCCGACTTTCTCACAAGCGCTGCGCCAATGACCAAACCTCCGGGCTTCGGCTACTCGCTGCCGATCGTGTACGCCCTCTGGGTGTTGACCGTGTTGGTCCTCCTACCGGCGTGCCGCTGGTTCGCCGCCGTCAAGCAGCGGCGAACGGAGTGGTGGCTGAGTTATCTGTGAGCCCTTGCAACTCCCGAACTTGGCGGACCCCAGCGACCAGATGTACGTTGTGCACATTGCATTTCACGTCTCGCAGACTGGAATGCCCGTGATATATTCCGGCGCGGTTCAATATGCAGCAGACGACGCTCTCGGAGTTGAATGTCCAGCAGGTTCGGGGAAGGAGCAACTACCGTCCAGACCTGCCCTCGCCCAGGATGTTCTGGGCACTTGGCG
>CAZTDK010000792.1:0-3281 GCA_964611965.1 uncultured Binatia bacterium (SeqCode)
GTTCGGTCGCGTCGTCGAACACTACTTGGCGCAGCCGAATGGCCTGTTGGTGACGTACAACGGCCGCGGCTTCGATCTTCCCGTGCTGATTCATCGGTCGATCACGCACGATGTGACCGACGGGCGAGCCTTGCTGGTGAAGGCGATGGGTGAGAACCGCTACCGACCGCAGAGCCACGTCGATCTGATGGAGGTCGTCACTTTCAGCGGCGCGTCCGGACGTTGGCCCATGAGCACCTATGCGATGGGCTATGGCGGCAAGTCTCCGAAGACCGAGATGCACGGCGCGCACGTGTCGGCGGCCGTCCACGCCGGACGTATCATCGAAGTCCTGCGCTATTGCGCCGGGGACGTTTTGGCGACGGCCTACATCTACGATCGCACCGCTTGTCTCCTGCCATCGAATAGCTGACGCTGAAACAGAATTCTCACCACGAAGTTCATGAGCTGCGCTCGCCCGCGACGATGGAAGGCAAGCGCTCCATCGCCCGTGCCACTTCCGGCATGGGAGAGGGTTGGGGTGAGGGCCGCAAGGTGGTTGGCGTCTCGTGAACACTCTTGTCGCAGTAGAGCTATGTGGCCGTAGCGGAAGCCGACGTCTGCAATCGTCAGGAGCGGGAAGAGTCAACACAGACATTCCTAGAGCTGCAACGATCGAGGTGACAGAAGCGGTCAAATCGCCCTCCATCACCGGGTACGGATGCTGCACCACTCCTATCCATGGCCAGGAGTGGTGGTGCGAGTTCGTCGTCGGGGGTGGAGATCCCAGCCTGCGGGCCGGGGCAGCACCGTGGACGGTTGCATGTCGTGACGCCGTCCAGCACGGGCCGCGCCGCGCAGCCACAGATCCGCCGTCTGGCGCTCGTCGGGAATCCCAACGTCGGCAAGAGCGTCATCTTCGGGGCGCTGACCGGAACCTACACGACGGTCAGCAACTACCCTGGCACCACGGTCGAGGTGGCGCGCGCTGCCGCCCGAGCCGATGCGGCCGTCGAGGTCATCGACACGCCGGGGGTCAACAGCCTGACGCCGAACTCCGAGGATGAACGCGTCACCCGCGACATCCTGCTCACCGGCGTCGACTGCGTCGTGCAAGTTGCCGACGCGAAGAATCTGTCACGTGCGCTGGTCGTAACGCTGCAGCTGGCCGAGGCCGGGTTGCCGTTTGTGCTGGTGCTCAACATGATGGACGAAGCCGCCGATCGCGGCATGCACATCGATACCGTGGCCTTGGCGTTGGCGTTGGGTGTGCCGGTGGTGGAGACCATCGCCATCAGGGGGCACGGGCTGGGCATGCTGCAGCAGGCATTGAGCCGAGCCGCGGTAAGCCACCAGCGCGCGCGCTATCCGGCGGCGATCGAACGCGCGCTGTTGCGCATCGAGCGCCTGCTGGCGGGATTCGACGTCGGACCGCGCTGGCTGGCGATGCTGTGTCTCTGTGGTGACGACACGCTGCGTCCCTGGCTGGCGCAGCATGTGCCGGCGCCGGCCCTGGCGACGATCGAAGATGCGCACCGTGACGTGCAAGCGCAGCTGCATGGGCATGCCAGCTACCAGGTGAGCCGCGCGCGGGTGCGCGTGGCTGAGGAGCTGGCGCGCGGCGTCACTTCATATTCCGGGACCGATGCGCCGGTCGCAGCGCTGCACACACGTCGTCAGGCCGCCGTGGCGCTTGGCGCGCTGCTCGGCTGCCTGTGCTTGCTCGCCGGTGATTTCGGGCTGATCCCGGATGCGGCGTCCGGCTGGCTGCGGGTGGCGGCGTGGCTCGGCGTCGGGTTCGCTGGAGTGTCAGCCTACCGGTCCGCGGAGATGCGCGCCGCGCTCGGGCGCTGGGCGGCGCAGCGGCGCACCGGTGTCGGCGTCTTGCTGGTGGTGCTGTATCTCGTCTACCGCTTCGTCGGCGTGTTCGCCGCTGGCACCGGTGTCACGTTTCTCGAGCACACCGTGTTTGGCGGCTATATCAACCCGGCCGTCACTGGGGTCATCGATCGCGGCATCGCCGCGTTCGGCCAGCTGTCGCCGTGGGGGGCTACCGTGGCGCACGGGGTTCGCAACCTCTTCGTCGGGCCCTACGGCCTGGTGACCGTCGCACTCACCTACGCTTTCGCGATCATCCTGCCGATCGTCACGGCGTTCTTCATCGCCTTCTCGTTGTTGGAGGACTCAGGATACTTGCCACGCCTGGCGGTGATCGTGAACCGCGTCTTTCGCGGCATGGGCCTCAACGGTAAGGCGGTGCTGCCGATGATCCTCGGATTGGGCTGTGACACCATGGCGACGCTGACGGCGCGCATCATGGAAACGCGCAAGGAGCGTGTGCTGGTGACCTTGCTGCTGGCGCTCGGGGTGCCATGCTCGGCGCAGCTCGGCGTGATCCTCGGACTGTTCGGCGCGTTGCCGTTGTGGGCGCCGCTGGTGTGGATCAGCGTCGTGCTCGGCGTGCTGTTTGCCGTGGGATTCCTGGCGGCGCGGCTGCTGCCGGGTGAGCGTTCCGATTTGATTCTCGAAGTCCCACCGATTCGCCGGCCGCAGCTGGGCAACGTGCTGATCAAGACGCTCGGCCGACTCGAATGGTATCTCAAAGAAGCGGTGCCGATCTTTGTGCTCGGCACGCTCGTGCTGTTCGTGTTGGATGCCACGGGAGTGCTGGCGCGCATCGTCGCCGCCGGCGAGCCGGCGGTGGTCGGGCTGTTGCAGCTGCCGCCGCGCGCCGCGGAGGCATTTCTCATCGGCTTCTTCCGGCGTGACTACGGATCGGCCGGGATCTACGCGTTGTTTCAGCAGGGAGCGCTGACGCCGGTGCAAGCGGTGGTAGCGCTGGTGACGATCACGCTGTTCGTGCCGTGTGTCGCCAACTTCTTCATCATCGTGAAGGAACACGGCTGGCGCACGGCCGTGGCGATGAGCGCCTTCATCTTTCCATTCGCGTTCGCCGTCGGCGGCGCCGTCAACCTGGGCTTGCGCGCCGTGGGGCTGCCATGAATGCACCATACCAAACGGAGGGGGAGATCCTGTGCCCGCTGTGTGGCACGCGTTACAGCGAGGCCGAAGGCCGGGCGTGTCACCTCGAGTGTCCGCTGCATGACCATTGCGGGCGGCTGAGCTGTCCGTATTGTGCCCACGAAATGCCGGCACCGACGGCGCTGACGCGTTGGCTGTCGCGCCGCTGGTTCTCCAAGAAACGTGAGCACTGATGGTCACCCATCTGGATCACGACATCGAGGAGGTCTTGGAACGGCTGTGGACCGTGCGCGAGCAAGGCAGCGCGGCGCCACCCGATC
>CAZTDK010000793.1:0-3275 GCA_964611965.1 uncultured Binatia bacterium (SeqCode)
GCTGCAAAGCGTGTCCGGCGGGGAAGTTCTCCACGGGTACGGGGGCAACCGCATGCACGGACTGCGGCGTCGGCAAGTTCCAGGCTGCGACCGGGGCGACGACGTGTCTCGCGTGTGCCGCGGGCTCCTTCGAGGATTCAACCGGCGCAATCAGCTGCTCGAGCTGTCCGGCAGGGAAGTTCTCCAGCACGTCCGGGGCCACGACGTGTACGGACTGCTCCGCCGGCAACGCGCAGAGCAGCGCGGGCTCGTCAACATGCAGCCCGTGTTCGCCGGGCGCGTTCCAGGACACTGCGGGGCAAGCGGGCTGCAAGCCGTGCCGTGTCGGCACGTTTGCCGCCGCCTTTGGATCATCCACGTGCACTGATTGCGCCGCGGGGAAATTTCAGCCGTTATCCGGGTCGACTGCCTGCGCAAATTGTGTGGCCGGGACGTACAACCCGGCAACCGCACAGGCGGCGTGTTTTACGTGCAGCGGTGCCCCCGCAGGCTCAACGTCGTGCACGTGCACGTTCCCCTGACAGGCTGGCCTTCGCGCGCCCGGCACTGGAAGCACGCGTAGAGAGCCGCACCATGTCCGCGCTGGTCCATCAGCGGGTCCTCTTCCTCATTGCGCCCACCGGCGCATACTGCCGCGAGGATCGGTGCCAATCCTCGTTCCGTTTCGAGCTCATCCCGTCGATGCGGCCTCCGCTGGAGGAATGCGAGGCCGCCGGGGCCATGCGTGTCGCTGGGGCCGAGCCTTTTGTGATCGATGCTCCGGCGGCCGGCCTCTCGGAGGATGAAACGCTGCAGTGTGTGCGCGCCATCGCTCCCGATCTCGTGGTGTTGGTGGCAACTTTCGGAACGTTGCAACATGACCTCGCCTGGGCGCGGCGTGTGCGCGCGGCGCTGCCCGGCGTTCCCATCGGTGTGCGCGGTGCCCCGTGCTATGTGCACGCCGACGCCATTCTGCGCGACCATGCCGACGTCGACTTCTGTGTGCGCGGCGAGTACGAGCTGATTTTCCGAGACATCGTACGCCACGGGTTTCGTGCCGCCGCGGGCACGGTCTATCGTGACGGCGAGCGTTGCGTCGAGTCCCCGCCGTCCGGCTTGGCCCGCGATCTCGACGTGCTGCCGTGGGCGGATCGCAGCGTGCTCGATCCGCGGCGGTACACGGTGCGCGGCCTGGGGCAGCCGCAGGCGACGGTGCGCGTGCAGCGCGGCTGTCCATTTCCGTGCAGCTATTGTCTGGTTCACCTGGTCAACGGCGCGCAGGCGCGCCACCGCTCCCCCGCCAGTGTCGCCGCGGAGATGGCGGCGGTGCAGCGCACCGGTATTCGCTTCTTCTATCTGCGCGCCGACACGTTCTCGCTTGACCGCGCCTGGGCGGTCGAGACATGCGACGCCATCGCCGCGCAGTGTCCGGGTGCGCGTTGGGTGACGACGACGCGTGTCGACTGTGTCGATGACGAAGTGATCCGCGCCATGCGGCGCGCCGGCTGCTACGGCATCAGCTTCGGGATCGATGTCGGCAGTCGGATGATCGGTGAGCGCGTCAGGAAGAAGGCCGACCGACCGAGGGCGCATGCGGCGATGCGCCTCTGTGACCGGCACCGCGTGCTGTCGCTTGGATATTTCATGATCGGCTTCTTGTGGGATACGCCCGAAACACTCGCCGAAACCGGAGATTTCCTGCGCGCCGTGCGTCCCGATCTTCTCACCATTCACTTTGCGCATCCATATCCCGGCACGCGCTACCACGATGAGGTGGCGGCCGAGCACGCCGCCGTGGTCTCGCCGCGTGCTCAGGCTGAACCGGCGCTCGATCTGGCGGGCCTGTCGCCGGCACTGCTGCGCCGCGCCGCGCGCACGATGATGGCACGCCACTACCGGCGCCCCGCGGTGATCGCTTCGCTTGCCCGCAAAGCCTCTGGCTTCGGCTGGGATTTCCTGCGCGGCGGCGTCTTCAGGGCACCCGGTCTGCCGGAAGAGTCGCCGTTGTCCCTTCCTGGAGTGCCGCGGTAACGCGCTGCAGTCGCTGCTGGGCCGGCGGCCAGCCGGGCCGCTCCTCGATGACCCGCTGGTACTCCTGCGCAGCCTGTTCCAGATGCCCCGTGCGCTCCAGTGCATCCGCGAGGGCGTAACGTGCATCGACATAAGCAGGCATGAACTGCACCGCGCGGGTATAGTGCTCGACCGCGGCGTCGAAGTTGCCCTCGAACGCCAACGCGGTCGCGAGATTGTTTTCCGCCACGGCGAACTGCGGCCGCACCCGCAACGCTTGCTCGAAGTGCCCGCGCGCGCGCGCATAGTCACCGCCGACGGCGTACGCCATGCCGAGATTGTTCTGCGCTTCCGGCCACGTGGGATTAATGCGCACCGCCTCTGCATAGTGCCGCTCGGCTGCCTCCGCGTCGCCGCGCGCGGCCAATTCCACGCCGAGGTTGTTATGAGCCATGAAGTTATCGCTGGTAACCGCGAGCGCGCGCGTGAACAGCGTGATGCTATCGCGCCAGAAGCGCAGCTGCCACGACGTGATGACGACGCACAGGCACAGCACCACCGCTGCCCCGCAGGCAGCCGTCCGCTCACTCGAAAGGTCAGCGAGCGTCCAGACCGCGAGCACGAAGAGCCCAATGTGGGGAATGTACGTAAAGCGATCGGCGATTCCTTGCCCGCCAAACTGGACCAGGCCGATTACCGGCAGCAGCGTGACGAGGAACCACAGCCATCCCATGAGCACGTACGGACGTCGCGCGCGGAGACGGTAGGCAAGCAACGTCAGAACGGCGATTGCCAGTCCCCCCAGCGCACCCCTCCACGCTGGTACGGGATGGAGCGGATAGAAGACCGCCAAGTCTACGGGCCACAGGGTCTTGCCGATGTAGGCGAGATAGTTCCACGCCGCTGCTTCGACGCGCATGTCCAAGGGCAGTTGCGCGTTGCTCACCGCCGCACCGGCCGCGCGCTGCGCCGTCACCGTCACCGCCAGTGTTGCCAAACCGAGCAACAGGAAGGGGATCTTCTCCAAAAGCAGCCCAGCCAGCGACCGCCAGCGGCCCGCGTCGTGTCCGCTTGACTCCGCCGCAACCCGGCGGTGCCTTCCCAGGGGCCAGAAATCGAGCAGGAGGAACATGAACGGCACAGTCACGACCACCGGCTTGGCGAGCAGCGCGCAGGCGAAGCCGGCAATGACCTGCGTGTAACGCCACAGCGTCGGCTTTCGGCAGTAGCCCACGTAGGCCCAGAGGGTGAGCATGAGGAAGCAGCCGCTGAGCACATCCTTGCGT
>CAZTDK010000794.1:0-3275 GCA_964611965.1 uncultured Binatia bacterium (SeqCode)
GGCGCGCGAAATGACCCGGGCAGGGCAGTTCCGGTCTTACAAAACGCTGATGCGTTCCGTATGCTGTGGGTGTGATGATGGGTTCAGACAACGCTCGCCCCGCGTCCTGATGCGACATCCAGCGATGCGCATCTTTGCGGGACTCCTTTCGGCCTGCATCTTGGGGACGTGGTTCGGGGTCACGGCCGCGCAGGCGTGCGTCTGTGATTGCGATGGCGACGGCGAGGTGACCGTCAACGAGCTGGTCGCCGCCGTGGATATCGCGCTCGGGCTGTTCGATGTTTCGCACTGCGTCAGCGCCGACCACGATGACAACGGTGAAGTGACCGTCGATGAGGTCTTGGTGGGCGTGCTCGCTACGCTCAATGGCTGTCCGCTAGCGACCGCGACTCCGACGCCCGAGCCAAACAGCCCGACCGCCACCGCCATCGACACGGCGACGAACACCCCCACCGCTGCAGCCACGGTCACCTTCACCTTCACCTCGACCGCAACCAGCGCTCCGACGGTGTCCTTCACGGCAACCGTCAATCGCACCGCGACCAGCGTGCCGACCGCGACTGACGCGCCGACCGCGACCAACGTCCCCACGCCCAGCGCGATGGCGACATCGACCGTCGCAGCGACGGCGACGGTGACGGTTGCGGCGACCGCGACCGCGACGGCCACACCAACGGCGAAATCCCCCCCGACGGTGACCGCCACGGTGCCGATAGGTCCAACGCCGGGGGCGGTGGCGCGCACGTGTCACCTGCTGGGAGGGAGCTCGCAGCTCGCCTTGCAGTCGCGGCGGGCCCAGGTCGTGATCAACCTGACGGGCTCGCAGGTCTGGCGCTTCGCGGCGGCCCAGCCCGATGGCACGCGGAACATCGTCAGCCTGCCGAGCGATACCCATTTCGATTGCGTCGCGGCCAGTATCAGCACCTTCAAAGTTGCCGGCTGTATGCGCATGGATCCTGCTACGCAAGCACATGGCGTGATCGATTGCGCCGGCGGCGTGAGCCCGGATGGGTATGATGCGGTTGTTTCGATCGATCACAACACCAATATGAACAACGTCGGCTTTCCACAGGACCCGGAGTGCGATGACACGTATCGCAATCCCAACAACGATCCGGATGGCGAGCTCGTCACCTCCTGGCTCGAAGACGGAGGGGGGACCCACGTGCACATTGGGGTCTGCAACAGTGGCGCGCATCTGGACCGCAGCGGCGCCTTCGCGCCCGGTGGCCTGCGCCTGACGCAAAATCTCATTCTGCGCCTCTTCGTGGGGGGCACGTGCACGCCGGGCGTGTGTCCGGCCGACACCGCACCGTTCGATGCCGCTGCCGGTGACCAGCGGATCATGGCGGATATGAGCAGCGGCAGCGCCAAGGGTGTGATCTTCGATTTCGACAACATCGGCCTCACGCTCGGGACGACGGGAAGCGGAGACGGCCCCAGCATTTGCGGCTTCATCGGCAGCGATGCGTGCGCTACGTCGGCTACCGGTGCGGCGTACGCCGCGATCTGCTCCGACCCGGCGGCCGGCAGCCTCCAAACCGGGAGATTGGTGTCGGCAGTGACCTTGCTCGACCTACCGTCACCGGTTTACGACGCGGTGGCAACCATTGGGATTACGTGCCAGTAATTCGTCCTGTGCGGTATACTGATGCGGCGATTCCGCGCTGGTTCGTAAGAATACTTGCCCTTCAGCTGCTCCGACTTGTATCTTGAACCATTCGGGCTGCCGGCAGCACCGGATCCCGGGGGTTCCTGTGCGTCGAGCCGGGAGAATTTTCAGGATGGAAGATAGAAGGTAAAGGTACAGATAAGGTCCAATGCCCAACCTTTCAGATGAGGCACACGATTCGGACCGGGAGACGCCATGAGACCAAAGACTCGATCGCTGGGGTTGATGCTCGTGCTGCTCAGCGTGGCGCATGGCTGCGGCTACAATACAATGGTCACGATGCGCGAGAACATCGACGCGGCATGGGCGCAAGTGGAGAACCAGTTGCAGCGCCGGAATGATCTGATCCCGAATCTCGTCGAGGTGACCAAAGGATACTCCACGCATGAGAAAGAGATCTTCGATCACATTGCCGACGCGCGCTCACGCTTGATTGGTGCCGGCACACGCGACGCGAAGATCGATGCTGCCAACGATCTTGGCTCGGCTCTGTCGCGCTTGCTGGTGCTCGGCGAGCGCTATCCGGATCTGAAAGCCAATCAGCAGTTCGCCCGCCTCTCCGACGAGTTGGCAGGAACCGAAAACCGCATCGCCACGGAGCGTCGCCGTTATAATGAGGCCGTGCGGGACTACAACACATACATCAAGAAGATGCCGGGCAATTTTACGGCGCGGATGTTCGGGTTCACCGAGCAGAAATACTTCGAAGCGCCGAAAGAAGCGCAGCAGGTGCCCAAGGTGCAATTCTAGGCCCTGCGGGCGGCGTCTTCTCTATGGTCCGCTCCCCGTTAGGTCGCTGCGGGGTTCCAAGTTCGACAGACTACTTGGGCGGGCCAGGACGCTTACCCGCCAGGCGGCGCTTTTGCTGTGGTCAAACTGAGCGACCGGTGTTAGGAAACACGCTATGCGTTTCGCAACCAGGCGGCTGATTGGTTTGAGTTTCGGTGTGATTTTCGTGTTCGGGGCGTGCGGTGGAGGGGGCGGAAGCTCACCTTCCGCGGTGGCGCCGTGCGACGCCAACACGAAGACGTGTTACGTCCAGACAAATGGCAGCAATCAAAACATCGGCGACCAGGCAAATCCGCTCCAGACGATTTCGAAGGCGGCGGCGATCGCGACGACGGGCTATCACATCATCGTTGGCAGCGGCATCTACCACGAGACAGTCACCACCGCGACCACGGGCGCAGCGCCTGACTCCCTGACGTTTTCCGCGGTCGGGAAAGTGGTGATTGATGCCACAACCCCAGCAAACGCGGCCAATCGGGCGGGCTTCAAGCTGACGAATTCCCCAGGCACGGTGATCGATGGTTTCGAAATCATCAATGCGGCTGACGCCGGCATTGTAATCAAAAGTAACAGCCATGATTTTACCGTGCGAAACTGTAGTGTCCACGATAATCCTGGTGATGGCATTCGCATCCAGGACTCTGCGAACGTCACGGTGTTCAATAACTTGATCTACAACAACGGAACGGCAGCCCAGCCTGGTGGGGGCATCATCATTGCGGGCGTGAGCGCGGGGTCGCCCGATGCCACGATCGTCAACAACACGGTCTATGGTCATTTCGATCGTGGGCTCACGATCGGCACCACCAGTGTC
>CAZTDK010000795.1:0-3267 GCA_964611965.1 uncultured Binatia bacterium (SeqCode)
TGACCTCAGTGCGAGTGCGCAACGCATTGTCGAGACGGTGGCTGAACACCTGTCGATGGAGGTATGCTCGATCTACTCGTTCGATCGCGAGCGCCAGCAACTGACCTTGTTTGCCACCACCGGGTTGGATCAAAGCTCGGTCGGCCGCGTGAGCATGGGGGTGGACGAAGGCCTCACGGGCATCGTGGTCCAGACGTTGGAGCCGGTGATGGCGATCGATGCGCTGGCTCACCCGCGGTACAAGTACTTTCCGGAGACCGGCGAGGAGAAGTACCACTCGTTTCTGGGCGTGCCGGTGGTCGACCGTGGGCAGCCGGTGGGCGTGTTGATCGTGCAGACGTCGCGGCGCCGACGCTTTACCCCGGCCGAGGTGCGCTTGCTCAAGGCCATCGCCGTCCCGGTGGCGGGGGTGCTGGCACGTTTGCAATTGCACGACACGTTGGCGACCAAGGAGCGCGAGACGCAGGTCTATCAAGAGCGCATGGCGGCGGCGATCGACCAGCTCAAGGACTACGAAGCCGGCCAACAGACGCGCGCCGCGGCGCGTCCCGGTGGGCAAACGCGTCTGTACGGCCTGGGTGCGTCGCCGGGCTTCGGCATCGGTCGAGCGCATCTCATGACCACCTCGATCAGCTTCACCGGTGCCCCCCGCGAGCGGCGCAATCCGGAGAAGCGCGAGCTTGCCCGCCTGCACGCCGCCGTCGGCCGTGCCATCGCGGAGCTCAAGCGCTCCAAACAACGCATCCAAGCGACGGTTCCGGAGATCGATGCGGCGATCTTCGACGCGCAGCAGCTGATGCTGCAGGACGAGAGCTTCCTGGCGCGGATCGAGGCACGCATCCGCGATGGCCTCAGCGCCGAGGCGGGGCTCGGTGAGACCGTGGAAGAGTTCGTGCGCCAGTTCGGCGAGCTCGACAATGACTATTTCAAGGACCGCGCCTCTGACATCAAGGATATCGGGCAGCGTGTCCTGCAGCATTTGCTCGGTGTCGGCGAACGGCAGCGGCAGTTCTCCAGCGCGGTGATTCTGGTGGCGTCGGACGTCGTGCTGTCCGACCTGGCGATCGTCGAGCAGGAGGACTTGCGCGGCATGGTGCTCGCCAGCGGTGGAGTCACCTCGCACGCCTCGATTCTGGCCAAGTCACTCGAGATTCCGACGGTGGTCGGCACGGAGCACGCCGAAGAGGTGATCCGTGAGGGCGACCATCTCATCGTCGACGGCAACTCCGGGGTCGTCTTCGTCAATCCCAGCCCCGACCTGGTGCGCGAGTACGAGCGTTTGAAGCGCGACTACAGTGCCTTCAATCGCGACCTGGAGTCGCTGCGCGATCTACCGGCCGAGACCGTCGACGGCCACGTCGTGACCTTGTCAGCCAACATCGGTCTGCTCGCGGACATGAACATGGCGCGCTTGCACGGCGCCGAGGCGATCGGCCTGTACCGTACCGAGGTCCCGTTCCTCTCGCATCGCGACTTTCTGACCGAGGAGGAGCAAGTCGACCTGTATAGTCGGGTGGTCGAGGGCATGAAGGGGCTGCCAGTGACCATCCGCACGCTCGACCTCGGCGCCGACAAATATCCGCGCTATTTGCATGTGCCGCACGAGGAGAACCCCTTTCTGGGGTGGCGCTCGATCCGTATTTCTCTCGAGCTGCCGGAGATCTTCAAGGTCCAGCTGCGGGCGATCTTGCGCGCCAGCGCCTACGGGCCGGTGCGCATGATGTTTCCGATGATCTCCAGCCTGGAGGAAATCCGGCGGGTGAAGGAGCTGCTTGCTGAAGCGGAGGACGATCTGCGCAGCTCGGGGCAAGCGTTCGACCCCAATATGCCCGTGGGAATGATGATGGAGGTCCCGGCAGCCGTGTACCTGGCGCCGGTCTTGGCGCATGAAGTCGATTTCTTCAGTATCGGCACCAACGATCTCATTCAGTATGTGCTCGCGGTGGATCGCAACAACCGCAAGGTCGGACCGCTGTACGAACCCTTGCATCCGGCGGTCATCCAGTGTGTCGCCAATGCGGTGAACGCCGCGAAGCATGCCGGCAAGCGCGTTTCGATCTGTGGCGAGATGGCGGCGGATCCGATGTGTGCGCTGCTCCTGGTCGGCCTGGGTCTCGATGACCTGAGCATGGGGCCGTTCTTCATCCCCATCGTCAAGCGCTTGATTCGCGCCGCCAGCTACGAAACGGCGCAAAGCCTCGCCGAGGAGGCGCTGCGCCTGCCAACCGTCAAGGCCATCAAGAGCTGCGTCTTCGAGGTGATGCGCGATCTCGGAATGATCGACATCGTCGAGATGTACCACTGAAGGTCGTGCTGGCGTTCGTTACCCGAGGGGATTCCTTTGCCCTTCACGAACACGCGCACGCACCCGAACACGACTTCCCCACCAAACTGGACAATCCGCCGGCCTTCGCCTACAAGACCGCGTGCCAGCGCCGGGAAAGCGCGTGACTGGCAGGAGGAGTCGGTGGGACGATACGGGCGGAGCGTATCCGACGGGCACCGTGACGGTCCGTCTTGGCGTGCGACGCTGCAACGAGCGGCGGTGGTGCTGTCACTGTGGTCGTGCGCGGCGGCGGCGGCCGTGCCGGCGCCCGATCCAAAGGCTGAGGCGAAAGCCACCAAGGCGGCCCTCGCCGAGGTCATGCCGGCGATCGACCAGATGGCTGAAGCGCAGCGCGCCTTGGCGGCGACGCTGGCGCAGCTGCGCGATCAGTTGAGCGAAACGCAGCGCGCCGTGAATGAGTTGCGCGACGAGACCCGTGCAAAGCACGATGCGTCGCAAGGCGTCGTGGACCAGATCCTGGACCAGGTCGAAGGCATGCGCAAAGAGGTCTGGGGCCTGTACGTCGAAAGCAGTGGGCTCAAGGGAGACATCGCCGCCACCGGAAAACAGGTGGAGGCTCTCGACCAGAACCTCGGGAACTTCCGCCTGAGCGCCGGCATCGTCGTCGCCGTCGTCATCGTGCTCCAGTTCGTTCTCGTGGGCCTCACCTTCCGTGGCCGCGGGTAGGGAGAGACGACAGACGGGAAACAAACATTAGTGAGAAGAGATGGCAGGCGGAAGGCGATACGGGCGAGCGTTTAATATTGGTGGCGTGCTGTCGGTGTTCGCACTGTGGGTGCTCGGCGGCGTTGCGGCCGGGTATGCTCAGGATGCGGCGCCGCCGCCGCCGCCTGTTTTGACCCCGGAAGCGACGGTGACCCGCTACCTTGAAGCGCTCAAGGCGGGGAACTTCGCCGCCGCCTACGACTACATGAGCAAGG
>CAZTDK010000796.1:0-3266 GCA_964611965.1 uncultured Binatia bacterium (SeqCode)
CTACCTCTACCTCAAGGGCCGCCGCGACGGCATGGTGAAGGTCATGGGAAACCGCGTGTATCCGCAGGAGGTGGCCGACCAGATCGCTACCATCCCCGGCGTCTTGGAGGCGGCGGTCACCGGTCTATCGCGCGCCGACGGCCAGACAGCATTGGTGGCGTTCCTTCGGGTCCCGTCGGGCGCGACGCTCTCGGTTGCCGCCGTTCGCAAAGCACTCAGTGCAAAGGTTCCTGCGTTCATGGTACCGAGTCAAATCGTCATGGTGGACCATATTCCCCGAACCGCGAGCGGCAAACCTGATCAACGCCGCCTCGTCGAAGAGCTCGCGGCGAGTGGTGCGCGCCAATGAGCGATGTGTCGCGCGGGGAACGAGGCCTCCCCCAGCACCGGCGGTGGTTACCGGCCAACCTTGGCAGACCCCAAACCGAGTTGTCGTTGCGCGTGCTGCGCCCCCTGGCGAGCCAGGTTCCAGAAGTAGTCAATATCCTCGCGCTTGACGATCAAGACATCGAACAGGGACAACTTGGCGGTAGGCAGGAAGAAGGCAAGCAACACCGCACACGCGGCGCAGTACGAAATGGCCGTCGCCATCGAGGCCCCCACGATGCCGAGCGCAGGGATCATGAACACGTTGAGCCCCAAGTTCATGAGCAAGGCCGGAACCCCGGCGGCGATATTCACGCGTTGCAGGTTGCGGCTCGTAAAGTCGCGGGTGAGGATGGTGAACACGGACATGGCGACCACGCCCACCGCAGCCCAGGGCAAAGGCGCGCCGGCCGGCGCGTAGGCGCGTCCGTACCACAGCACGATGACGTACGGGCCCAGGACTGCGAGAACCACGGCGCAGAGGCCGGCAATCAGCAGGGTTCGACGGCAAGCCTGGGCTGTCAGCTTGTGAATCTCATCCTTCGTGGCCAGTGCCAGGCGTGGATAGAGCACCAGCCCGACCGCCTGAGGAATCTCGAGGATCAATTCGGTAAAGCGCAGGGCCAGGGAGTAAAAGCCGGTCTCCGCAGGATTCAGATAGTACGAGATCATGTACACGTCGGCGCGCAGGAGCCCGTGCTGGGTGACCGTCTGCGCGTACGACTTGAGGCCGAAAACCAATTGCTGGCGCAGCAGACCGCGATTCAAGCGCACCGTGAATGGAATGCTGCGCCGCATGGTGACCACCAACCAGGCGATGTTGATGAGGGTGACGACCGTGTGGATGACCACCGCGGCGAACAGCCCCATGTGCAGCAACAGCAAGCAGACCGCGATCGCGGCCACCCGCAACACTTCGCTGAAAAGCAGGCGAGTGTTGTAGATGTCGAAGCGTCCGACGGCTTGCAGAACGCCGTACAGGTAACCGTCGAGCAGAATGAGCGGTACGCGCACCAGCGCCAGGGCGAGCGCCCACGTCGGCACCCCACGCAACACGCTCACGAAGAGATCACTGCGGAACAGCCACATGGTGCCGGCCACCACCGTGCCGAGCACCAGTGCGAGCGCGGTCGAGTTCGAGGCCACGTCGATGCTTGACCGACCTTCGCGGTTGATGAAATATACGTTGGCTTGTGTGATTCCGAGCTTGACGAAGGTCACCGCCGTTTCCGGCAGCAATAGCACCAGCGACAAGATTCCCCGATCGTACGGTCCGAGTTTGCGCGCCAGGATCACGCCACCGAGTAAACCAAGAAATGACCACGCCGCGCGCGTTCCGAAAATGCCCGCGATGTCGCGGGACAGCCGTCGCCGTTTCACGTCTTACTCAGCGTCACAGAGGGCGCTGCGGGCGGGCACAATGACGCCGTACTCCACCGCAATCGCCAGTGTTTGGCGTCCAACACGGCACGCGGCAAAGGATCTCGTCTCAGCGCTGTCCATGGCTTGTAGATCCCAACTCATATCGGAGCGGTCCGCGACTTTCAACGCACGGACGTGTTGCGCCTACCCGACGATCGCCGCGCAGTGGACGCCTGGCGTCGACGACCGCCGGGGACGTGGAAGCAGCGGGGCACGATGACTGCCGCCTCCTTGCAGCCGATCAGCGGGACGTTGGCGGGGGTCACCTTCCGTTTCAATTGCGATGTGGCGCCGCTTCTGGAATACAGTCGGATGCATCTTGCGCCGGTGATTGGTCCGCCGATACCTCTGCCGCGCATTGACAGCACGCTGCGCTGGCACGACGGGCAGCCGCCTGCCGATCGACTCGCAACCCACACCCACCTGGCGCACATGGAGCGCATCGATCGTGACCTCTATGTTGGTGGTGAGCAACTGTCCTGGTTTCGGGTTGATGACTTGCGCGATCTGTTCTTGCAATTGCGGTGGAAGGATGGCCGTTTGCTCGTCGAAGGGGACTTCTACTACCGCCTCGGTCACAGTCGATTCACCGATTCGGCGCGGCGGCTCCGGCAATGGCGGCGGCGCGCGGCTCTGCGCGCGCGGCGCTTTACGACCCTGCTCGCGTATCTCGTCTACTACCCGTGCTGGTGGTGGATGGAACAGATGACGGAATACCATCCCATCCATGCCGCGGCCGTATTGACGAACGGCGGCGTCATTCTGCTGGCGGGCGCCAGCGGAGTGGGCAAGTCGACCTTGTCCACCGCGCTGGCCCTCGCACCGGGCAACCGTTTGCTCTCGGACAGCTTCGTGCTGCACCGGGGGCGCGATGTTTTGCCGGTGCGTGAACCCGTGTTGCTCGACGCCTTTGCGCGCCGCTGGCTGGCAACCGGGGATGGTGAGCTGCAGCCCTTGAAGCGGGGCTACGGGCTACAGCGGGCGGGCTACCACTTTCCCGCGACCCGCCTGGCTGACGGCGGCCGGGCGATGCTACTGGTGTTTCCGCGGCGCAGCCCGGAGCCGTTCGTGCGCGCTGTCCGCAGCGATGATGCGCACCGGCGCCTGAGTGCCGCGAACCTGATCATCAATGATCTGCGCCGCTATTGGGCGTTCGCCGCGGTGATGGAGCAACTGGTTCCCGCCGGCTTGGTGGCGCGACGCGAAGCGCAACTGGCACAGCTCGCAGCAGCGGTGCCGTGCTATGACTTCGGCGTGACCGCCGAGATGACCAGCGCTGCGACCGTCGAAGCGATTCTGCGCCTGACGCGCGACGAGCCGCGACGGGTGGTGAACGCGCGCCCGTGAACGGCACCGATGATTCGCGTCTTATTCGTGGAGGCCTCGAGCGGCGGGGTCCTGGGCGGCTCACTCACGGGTCTCTACCATCTGATCCGTGGCCTCGACCGTCGGCAGTTCGCGCCGGCCATGGTGCTCTA
>CAZTDK010000797.1:0-3256 GCA_964611965.1 uncultured Binatia bacterium (SeqCode)
CTTCTATCTCACCGTGTCGGCAGAAGTGTGGTTCTTCTCCCAGGTCGTCACGGCGTTTTTCCTGTCCTTGGCAATCTATCTGATTCTCCTGACTCACGGTGATGTCCGATGGCCGGTGGCGGCTGGCGCCGCGTTCGCCGCCGCCCTCCTGGCGCGTCTGTCGGTTTTGCCAACGATCGGGTTCTTCTACGTGCTGCTCCTGGCGTTGCATCGACAACAACCGCTGCCATCTAATCGACGGCTCATCCGCCAGGCAATCGGATTTTCGGTACCGGTCATCGTAACCGTATTGATTGCCGGCTGGTTCAACTACGCCCGCTTCGGAAGCGTGCTCGAATCGGGATTGCATATTCAGACAGTCACCGGCGCGAACCCGACCTTCGCGGCGCGCTACACGCAGCACGGATTCTTCAGTTGGCACTACCTGCCTCGCAACTTCTACTACTATTTCCTCAATCCAGTTTTGATTCGTGAAGGAAGCGCACGGACCCTCAGCTTCGACCCGGACGGAAACAGCATGTTTCTCGTCACGCCCATGCTGCTCTATGTGTTTCGGGCGCATCGGCGCCGGGACTGGTTTGTCGGCGCCCTCTGGTTGGGGGCGGGAGGGTCGATGCTGACGCTACTGCTCTTCTTCGGGACCGGTTGGGTTCAATTCGGCAATCGATACCTCCTCGACCTGATGCCGCTGGCAATGCTGTTGATCGCGGTCGGCATGCGCGGGAGGTTGAGTCGCACGGCCGTGATGCTGATTGCGCTGAGCCTGACCGTCAATGCGTGGGGGACGTATCGATTTTGTCGTGAACAGCAGGAGGCTGGGATTGTCGCAGCCTACGCCGAGGACTTGCAGATCGGCTATGCCGCTGAGCTCTACAGGCTGGCAGGCGCAGCCGAGGCGCGGGGAGACACGCTCGGTGCGGTCGCCCAATACTCCGAGGCCGTACGCTGGAATCCGAATCTGGTGCAGAGTCACCTCAGCCTCGCAAACCTCTTGTGCGGACAGCGACGCTGGGCCGAGGCGGTGCCGCATTATGAGGCCGCACTGCAGCTCGACCCGACCCAGGGCGATGCACACAACAACCTCGGTGTCGCCTTGGCCGAGCAGGGGGAGAGCGACGCGGCCATCGGCCATTTCGAGCAGGCGCTGCACTGGAATGCAGCGAATGCTGACGCCCACGCAAACCTGGGCAAGGCGCTGCGGACGCGGGGAGACCTGCCAGGCGCCATCGCCGAATACGAAGCGGCCTTGCGGCTGCGGCCGGCGGACACCGGCGTCCAAGAAGAGCTCGACGCAGCCCGCCGGGCGCTGCACGCGGCACCCTCACGTTGAGCGGCGAGAGGTTGGGACCGGAGCTGCCGAGCAGCAACGCACGTCTTTGCGGTGGATGCCACTGACCGACTGATCTATACGGTATCGCGTTAAATGCGGTCTATCCGCCAGATGGGCACCGGCGCCGCTCTCCTCCTTGCCGTGACGCTCCTTGCCTACATTCCGGCGCTGCGGGCTGGCTACGTCGGGGACGACGAGGCGTATGTGCGGGAGAACGACTCGCTGCGTTCCCTCGATGGGTTGCGGCAAATATGGCTCGATCCCCCGGCGAGCCCACAATACTATCCGCTGACGTTTACAACGTTCTGGATCGAGTATCACCTCTGGGGTCTCGACCCGTTGGGGTACCACGCAGTGAATGTGGTCCTGCACGCAATGAACGTGCTGGTCCTGTGGTTCCTGCTCCAGCGCCTCCGCGTACCTGGTGCGTGGCTCGCCTCGGCCATCTTTGCGTTGCATCCCGTCCACGTTGAGTCGGTGGCGTGGATTACCGAGCGCAAGAATGTGCTATCGACACTGTTCTTCCTGTTCGCGGTCGTGGCGTGGCTGCGATTCGCTGCCGCGCCCCGCCGGCACCGCTACGCCCTCGTGGTGCTGCTGTTCGCTGGCGCGCTGCTCAGCAAGAGCATGACGGTGACGCTGCCGCTGGTCCTCTTCCTGCTCGAGTGGTGGCAAGACCCGGTGCGCCTGCGCGATCGCGTCCCATGGCTGCTGGCCCTTCTACCGCTCAGCGTCGGCTCTATCTGTCTCACGATGTGGTGCGAGCACCTTGTCGATGGCTCGGATATGGTCACACGCGCGCTCACCTTCGGCGATCGCTCACTGATCGCGGCGCGCGCCTTCTGGTTTTACCTCGGCAAGCTGCTCTGGCCGGCACCGCTGATGATCTACTATCCGAGGTGGCAAATCGATGTGGCCGTCCCCTGGCAATATCTTTTCCCGGTCAGCGCCATTGCCGTGTTCGTCCTGCTGGCGCGATACCGCCGCCAACTGACCAGCGGGCCGCTCGTTGCGGCCCTATTCTTCGTCAGCACGTTGGGGCCTGTGCTCGGATTCGTGAACTTCAACTTCATGGCGTTCTCGTATGTCGCCGATCATTTTGCGTACGTGCCCAGTATCGGACCCATCACGCTGTTCGCTGCGGCGCTGGTCATGATGGAGCGCGCTGCCGCCCTGCCGCGACTCCTGATGCGGATTGCCGCCGCCGCGCTGCTCGTTGTGCTTGGCATTCTGACCTGGCGGCAGGCTGGCTTCTACTGGGATGACGAGACGCTGATGCGGGATAGCCTCGCCAAGAATCCAAGAGCCGCAGGGGCGCACTACAACCTCGGCACGACGCTGATGCGGCAGGGCAAAGTCGATGAGGCTCTGCCTCACTATGTCGAGGCGCTCCGCGACATGCCCGACTATGCCGACGCACACGACGGTTTCGGTGTGGTGCTCTTGCGGCAGCAGAAGCCGCAGGAGGCGCTGTCCCATTTCATGGAAGCGGCGCGGCTGCAGCCCTTTGCTTTCGCCCCGCAAAAGTATCTTGGAGCAGCGCTCGAGATGCTGGGAAGAGACGACGAAGCGATCGTTTACTACACGGCGGCGGTGCGCTTCAATCCCAGTGCGGCCGATATCCACCGCGAGCTCGCTATGCTGCTCCTCAAGCATAATCAGCTGGAGGACGCCGCGACGCATTTTGCGGCCGCTGTACAGTGCGATCCGGATGACACGGTGACACGCAAGCGATGGGCGCGGGTGTTGGAGTTGCAAGGCAAGACCGACGCCGCGATGGAGCAGTATGCTCTCGTGCTGCAGCGCGACCCGGCCGACTTCACGGTACAGTCACGACTCGCCGAATATCTTTTTCAGCACGGTCGCCTGGAGGAATCCATTCCGCATTTCGCCGCGGCAGGATCGACCTCGAAAAGCGTCAGGAAA
>CAZTDK010000798.1:0-3251 GCA_964611965.1 uncultured Binatia bacterium (SeqCode)
GCTGCGTACTCGCGAGCGCGACGCCGCCGTCGTCGCCGCCCGCGACCAAGACGGCCCCGTTGGGCAGCAGCGTCGCACTGTGATTGCGGCGCGCGGTGGTCAGACTGCTGGCAGCGCTCCACGTTCCACCCGCAGGGCTATACTGTTCGGCGCTGGTGAGCGCGGCGCCGCTGTCGTCGCCCCCCGCCACCAGGACGGAACCGTTGGGGAGCAATGCCGCCGTATGCTTGCTGCGCGCGTGACTCAGGCTGCCGGTTGCACTCCACGTCCCGGCGACCGGATTAAAGAGCTCTGCGCTCGCAAGCGCCCCGCTATTGGCGCCGCCCGCGACGAGAACCGTGCCGTTGGGCAGCGCCGTCGCACTGTGGCTTCCGCGCGGCGTGTTCAGGCTGCCGGTGTCGCTCCATGTCCCGGCAGTCGCATCGTATAGCTCCGCACTCGTGAGCGCCCCACCGCTGTCGTTGTCGCCGCCGGCAACCAGCACGTTCGCGCCCGGCAGCGCCGTGGCGGTGTGATGCGCGCGCGCGACGTGCAGGCTGCCGGTCCCGCTCCACGTCCCGGCAACGGGGTCGTACAACTCGGCACTGGTCAGTGCCACGGTGCCGTCGGTGCCGCCAGCAACCAAGACGGTACCATTGGGCAACAGTGTGGACGTGTGCCCGTAGCGCGCCGCGACCAGGCCGTTCGTCGCGCTCCATGTTCCGGCGGCTGGGTCATACACCTCGGCACCGGTCAGGGCGCCGGTGTTGTCGAAACCACCCGCGACCAGGACGTTGCCATTGGGTAGGAGCGTGGCGGTGTGACTGAAGCGCGCTGCCGTGAGACTGCGGGTCACCGTCCACGTCCCGGTGGCCGGGTCATAGACCTCGGCGCTGGCGAGCGCGCGGGTGCCGTCGAAACCGCCGGCAACCAGAACGGTGCCGTTCGGCAACAGCGTCGCGCTGTGGTCGTAGCGCGCCGTGTGCAGGTGCCCGCTGGCACCCAGTGGGGTTGGTGTCTGTGTCACCGTTGGGGTGGTGGAGGGTTTAAACGTATGCGTGATGGTGCGCGTCAGTGTGACGGTGGGGGTCTGGGTCGCGGTTGGGGTGTTGGTCGGCGTGCTGGTGAACCCGCCGAGGTTGGTCGCCGTGCTCGTCGGCGTGTTCGTTGCGGTCTGCGTGGGTGGCGGCGTGGGCGTCGCACCGATGGTGACCACGCAGGCATTGGCGCTGTTGGACCATTCCGTTTGCACCACGTAGGTGACGCCGTCGATACCGACGATGGTTCCCTGCTGGACATTGCAGATGTCACCAATCTCACCGTTCGATCCGTCGTACCATGCCAGCGGTGCCGCAAACCCACTGGCAAGGCCCACTTCACAGTCGGTCATCGTTTCGATCATCTCGTGCGAGGCGACCGAGGTCTGGTTGTTGAACGTTGAGGCGTTGCCGCCGCAGCCGGTGTTGCAGAGCGTGCCGGATTGCAAGTCCGGGTGCACGCCGTAGTAGACCTCTTGGCCGCCTATGTTGCCGATGGTGCCGTGATAGGCGCAGAAGCCGCCGGCGACGCAGGAGGTCTCACCGCCCTGCGTGATGGATTTCCCATGAGGGAAGAAGACGGCGTAGTAGGTGTTGTTGTTGCCAGCCGCATCAGCGGTCGGTGCCGGTGTAATGCCTCAGCTGGAACGTGACTCCAACCGGCTCCGCTTATATGTGGGGCCAAGGAGGAGTCAGGATGAGCAAACGAGGCAGGAAGCGGCGTAACTTCACCGCCGAGGAGAAGGCCACCATTCTGCGCCGGCATCTGGTCGACAAAGTGCCGGTCTCGGATCTGTGCGACGAGTACAAGATCCATCCCAATCTGTTCTACATCTGGCAGCAGCAGGCCCTCGAGAATCTCGCGCGCGCCATGCAGAAGCCCGACGGCAGCGAGGCCGTCCAGCGCCAGGCGGCGCAGGAGCGCAAGATCGCGGCGCTGGAGGCGAAGGTGGCCAAGAAGGACAGCATCATCGCCCAAGTCACCGAGGAGTACGTCACGCTAAAAAAAGAACTTGGGGAACTCTGAGCGGCCAGTGGGTTCCCCATGATACCCGCGACGAGGTGGTGGATTTCGTGGTGGGCGTGGCCGAGCTGACGGAACTGGAGGTGAACCGGATGGTGCGCTGGATCGGGATCGGGCGGGGGAAGTTCTACCGGTGGAAGGAACGCTACGGGAAAGCCAATGAGCACAACGGGAAGGTGCCCCGCGATCACTGGATCGAGGCGTGGGAGCGCGAGCGGATTATCGAGTACCACACGCGCCATCCGCTCGAAGGATATCGGCGGCTGACCTTCATGATGCTCGACGAGGATGTCGTGGCGGTCAGCCCCTCGACGACATATCGGGTGTTGAGCGCCGCCGGATTACTGGCTCGATGGAACCGGAAACCGTCGAAGAAAGGCACGGGCTTCACCCAGCCGGGGAAGCCGCACCAGCACTGGCATATGGACATCTCGTACCTCAACGTCGCCGGCACGTTCTACTACCTGTGCTCGGTGCTCGACGGCTACAGCCGAGCGATCGTGCATTGGGAGATCCGCGAGGCGATGAAGGAAGTGGATGTCGAAACGATCCTGCAGCGCGCGCGGGAGAAACATCCGGACGCCCGGCCGCGCGTCATCTCCGACAATGGCCCGCAGTTCATCGCCCGCGAGTTCAAGGAGTTCATCCGCATCGCAGGCATGACCCACGTGCGCACCTCGCCGTACTATCCCCAGTCCAACGGCAAGCTGGAAGCCTGGCACAAGACGCTCAAGGTGACGACGATTCGACCCAAGCAACCCGGTTCGCTCGAAGCGGCCCGGCGTCTCGTCGGCGAGTTCGTCGAACACTACAACAACGTCCGGTTGCACAGCGCGATCGGGTACGTCACGCCGGCGACCAAGCTGGCGGGACTTGAGCAAGCGATCTGGCAGGCACGCGATGCCAAGCTGGAAGCCGCCCGCGAGAAGCGCCGCCAGCGGCGTCAAGGAGAGCTGGCGGCATGAGCCGAATGCGGCGCCACCTCAATTGCGGCCAAGGCCGCTCTCAGCCTTGCCGCCGTAACCGCCGGCTCTTCGCAGCGCGCAGGGCGGGTCAAGGGCGGACGAGCCTTCGTCTGGCTCGGCCGGCGCAGCGAACCCTTGAGGCGCCCGAGCACTGCGATACGATCTCGCTGGCGGTGTTGGCTCAGCTTGCCTTCACCGCCCAATTAAGCTTTCAAACCCGAGTCACGTTTCCGCTGAACCAAAACA
>CAZTDK010000799.1:0-3236 GCA_964611965.1 uncultured Binatia bacterium (SeqCode)
GAAGGTTCCCTGTTCGAGACGCAGGAGTCCGAGGAGCAATGCGGAGTGGGGCTCGCCGGCCTGCCCGCCGGCCTGCAGCGCGGCGGCGTGCACGCGGGTGATCGCCGTCTCCGCAGCATCGAGCTGGCGCTGGGGGATGAGACGCGCGGCCTGAAAGATCAGCGGCCACACGCGCGCTTGCGGATACCCGAGCCGTTCCGCCCGCTGTTCCAGATTTGCGGTCAGTCGATCGAGCCCGTCGAGATCGCCGGCTGCGGCGAGCGCGTGTCCGATGGTCACGACATTTCTGGCGGCGCTGAACGCCGGCGGGGGATTCGCCGGGCACACCGACTGGCGCATCCCGAACATCAAAGAGTTGCAGAGCATCGTCGACTACGAGATTGCCAACCCCTCGGTCAACGCGGCGTTCCACACGTCGGCGACCTGTACCGGCTGCACGGACGTGACGGCGGCGGCGTGCAGTTGCACAGCGGCCGACGCCTGGTATTGGTCGTCTCCTACGGTCAACAGCGCTGGGAGCAGCGCGTGGTTCATCACCTTCGACATCGGGTCCGTCAGTGCGTACACGAAGGGCTTTGGAGGCCACGTTCGGGCCGTGCGCGGTAGCAGCGTGGCTGCTGCGTGCGACAACATGGTGCGGGATGGCACCGAAACCGATGTCGACTGCGGCGGCACGAGCTGTCCTGCGTGTAGCATCGATAAATCCTGCTCGGTGGCAGCCGACTGCCAAGCCGGCTGCACCTGCAATAGCGGCACCTGCGGTTGCGCCCCCGGGTACGCCTATTGCCCGTATACGGGCACATGCGTGAGTCAGGCTGCCAACAACTGCGGCGCAGAGGGTACTTGAAAGGTCTCACAGAGAGGGGCGAACTCACGCGCTTGCTGGGGGAAGTGCTGCAGGTCAGGCAGTCCCCGGTCGTGGTGGCTTCTACGGCGGCGACGTATTCTCGCCCCAGGGGCAACGGCCGCCTCGTGCGTGCCGTCCGCGGTGGCGCCCCAGGTCGGGTTGGCCCTGTGCATCGCCCCGATGAAATCGATCAGCTCGCGCGTTTTTCGGAGCCGACCAACGGGACGCTTTCGGCTCTTCCATCGCCAGTACCAGCAGAAACCGCGGCGGTCCCAGGCGATGACCGTGGGAATCTTCGGCGCGGTCATCACCGTACCGATGAGTCTGCCAGCGCACCGTCAGGGTCTTCAAACGCGGGTCTAGCCGTTCAGTGCCTCGTCGACGGCGGCGACCAGCTCATTGATCGTGACCACACCGTTGTCGTCGAGATCGAGTCCAACGCACTCGCTGAGCGAGTCCTCATCCAACGCGATCATCACGGCGAGCATCAATTCGTCGATGCTCACCTGCTCATCGCCATTGCAGTCGCCGGACAGGCGCCCATACCGGATTGCCCCTTCCATTCTCAGCGTTGCCGGTGTCGATCCGGGGATGCATCCGGGAAACGTGTCGACCAGCAGATCGACCGTCCCTCCGGCACGTCGCAGGGCCGGGAGATGCGCGATGGGGACCCGCGAAGTGCCGGTCTGCGCGAAGACACCCAAGACACACTCATTCTCGCAGTCGCTAGGCGCCAGATCCAGACGCAGCCGCGGCTGGAGACCGGCGCCGACACAAAACTGGTTCATCGAGCCCTCCAGCTCGAGCGATGGCGTGCCTGGCCGCCGTTGGAAGCTGTATCCCGCGAGCGGAACGTTCTTCAGCCTTTTGGCGCGCTTCTTTCGGTCGAAAATCCAACTGAACGTACCGGGAAGCGGCGTCGCAGTTGGCGAGGGCGTCGCGCTGGCCGTCAACGTTGGGCTCGGGGGTGACGTGCTGGTGGGCGTTCCGGTCGCGGTTCGCGTTCCGGAGGGAGTGGCCGCTGCAGTCGTGGTCGCAGAACGGGTAGCAGTGGCCGCCCGCGTCTGAGTCGGCGTTCCGGTGCGCGTGTTGGATGGCGTGGCGGTGGGGGTAGCCGTGACCGTGGCGGTGGCGCTCGCAGAACGGGTAGCAGTGGTCGTCGGCGTCTGAGTCGGTGTCGCGGTGCGCGTGTTGGTCGCCGTTCCGGTGCGGGTCGCCGTGGCGCTGTGGGTCGGTGTGGATGTCGCCGTAACCGTCGGGCTCCGCGTGTTGGTCGGGGCGAGCGTTGCGCTCGGTGTCGCGGTGCGAGACGGCGACGCAGTCCGCGTCCGCGACGGCGTCGCCGTATTCGTGGCTGTACGAGTGGCCGAAGGGGTGATGGTGGCGGTTCGGGTGGACGTTGCCGTCGGCGGCGGGGCCACGCAGCTCGAGCCATCGCAATAGGAGCGCGCGAAGAAGATGCCGCCCGCCGTGCAGTTCGACTGTGATACTTGGCTGCAGCCGCCGGCGGCGGCGTCGCAGCAGTCGCCGAAACACTGTGCCGTCTGCACGCATTCGATACCCGGCGAGAATTGGTTTCCGCTGCAGCCGAGACCCGCACAAGCGGCCTGGCACCGCGCCGTGTCCAGCGCGTCGCGGCAGGCGAACAGGGCCGGAGCGGTACACGCGGTGCACACGCAGCAGCCCGGCTCGGCTTGGGCGGCCGGCGCCGAGAACGAGGCGACAGCCGCAATCGACATGCAGAGCATCAGCGCCCGCCGATAGACACTCACCATCGCCGCCTCCTGCTGGTCCGATGCCGCTCCGTGGGGTCGGTCGCGCCGTGGCAATGTCGCCCCTCACATCGGGGTGGACGGAACCCAATGCGACAGGGACGGCTCGAGCCGCGGCTGTTGCGTCAGGACCTCATAATTGAGCGCGTACACGTTGCGGAACGTGTCAACCGCCATGCGCGCCGCAGCAACGCCGGTTGTCCGGGTCAGGAAACTGCCCTGCGGCGTATAAATGTCGAGTCGGTAGTCCGTCGTTGCGGTGCCATTATTCACGAACGAAAGGACGTACACGTAGCCGACGCCGTCCACACCGAGGTCGAGGTACGTAACGCTGTCGCCGCTGTCGTTGAGCGAAAACACGCTACTCGTGTTGTTCTTGAAAATCAGGACGGGATTAGCGGACACGTCGAAGGCCTGTACACGCCGATTGCCCGACTCGAGAACGAGAATCGCCCCATCGAAGACGGTAACGGCAACCGGAACGCTCATCAGCCCTGGGCGTGTCCCCTCGCCCGCTTTCTGCACCCCGAATGGCACCGCGTTCGGCGCATCCTGCGCATTCACAGGCGCCTGCGGGAGCTGTAGGATTTCCATCTTGCTCGTCTGCCGATTGATGC
>CAZTDK010000800.1:0-3221 GCA_964611965.1 uncultured Binatia bacterium (SeqCode)
ATGGCGATCGCGCCGATTTCCGGCCGCGTGCGATCGAAGGTCTGCATGGCGATGCGAAAGCCGTCGCCTTCGGTCCCGACGAGCGCCTGGCGCGGGACGACGACGTCTTCGAACACCACCTCGCCGGTATCCGCAGCCCGTTGGCCGAGCTTGTTGTGCATGCGATTTTTCTTGATGCCCGGGAGGTCGGCGGGAAAGACGAAGCACGAGACGCCCTTGTGTTTGAGCGCTTTGTCTTTGGTGGCGAAGGCCGCGTACCAGCTCGCCATCGTCCCGTTCGAGATGAAGTGCTTGACGCCGTTGAGCACGTACTCGTCCCCGACCTTGCGGTAGCTGGTTGACATGCCGGCGACGTCCGAGCCCGCTCCGGGCTCGGTGGTGCAGAAGGCGGCGAACGAGAATTCGTTCGCGAGCTGCCCGAGATAGTGCTTCTTCTGATCGTCATTGCCGGCCACCAGCAGGGGCACGGCGGCGAGACCGTTGGCCGCCAGGGCGTTGGTGATGCCGGCGCAGCCATAGTTGAGCTCTTCGAGAATCAGGATGGCGTCGAGCACGCCCAATCCCGCGCCGCCGAATTCCTTGGGTACTTCAAGGTTCATCAACCCGAGCTCCCAGGCCTTGCGGCACACGTCTTCCGGAAACCGTTCCTCTTCGTCACATTTCGCGGCGACGGGGATGATCTCGTCTGCCGCGAACTTGCGGGCGAGCTCTTTGACCTGGCTCTGCTCCGCCGTCATTTCGAATGAAAACATCCTGCCCTCCAGACCGTTCCACCGCCCGCGGGTTCGTGCCCGAAGGCGCTTGCCTGGCTTACCAGGCACGGTCGCCTTCCTCTAGCACCTTCCCAACAACCGAATCCAGGGGCCTGCAGCCGGCGTCTTTTTATGGCCCGCTCCCTCCTTCGACGGGGCTCCGGATAGGGTTGGTCGCTGCGGGTTGCCAAGTCCGGCAGGTTGCTCTGTGCTTTGCCTTTTGAATCAAGTTGCCGCGACCGCCATGCCAATCAATCGGAGTGGAGGGTAGAAAAGACGCCGCGTCCAGTCCCCAGACGATTTTCGTTTGACAAACGCACTCCGTGGTTTGATAGTGCAGCCTTGGCTCATTTCGACGAGGGCAAGCACCAGAAGAGGGTACGCATGAGACGACTGTTTGCTGGGATCATTACACTGACGTTTGCGGCGTTTCTCGGGCATTCCGCCGAGGGTCAGATTCGGTTGGTGCCTGGACCGCAACGCATAGTCGCGTCCGCACCGAAGTTCATCACGGCGGCGGATTTCAACGGCGACAGGGTCGAAGACGCCGCGGTGACCAACTCGATCAGCAACACCGTGACGGTGCTGTTGGGAGCCACGGACGCGCCCGCTTTTGGCTCCGTCACCACGTTCAACATTGGTCGCACGCTACGCGGTCTGCAGGCCGGCGACCTCAATAGCGACGGCATTCCCGACATCGCCGTCGTGGACTTCATCGACGGCAAGGTTTTCACCGCCACCGGCGTCGGCAACGGCACGTTCAACACCCCCGTGCCCTACACGGTCGGCCTGTACCCGTTTGACACCGCCATCGGTAACTTTGACGGCACCAAGGGCAACGACCTGGCGGTCGTTGATCAGGGGATCAACAAGGTTTCTGTCCTCTTGAACCAGGGCGGCAACACCGGCTTTGGAACGTCGCGCTTTGATTTCACCGTTGGTTCGAAGCCAAAGCGCGGTGTGACGGGCGATTTCAACGGCGACCACCTCGACGACATTGTCACGGTGAACACCGGCACGGCGGCGGCCGACAACATCTCCCTGCTCTTGAATAACGGCATCGGCGGCTTTTTGACCCCGGCTCGGAATTTCGTGGTCGGCGCGCAGGCGCAGGATGTGGCGGTCGCCGACTTGAACGACGATGGCGTCCCCGATCTGGCCGTGCTCAACGCCGGCCTCGCCACCCAGCAGACCTCGTTTTCGATATCGATCCTGATCAACCAGACGCAGGTGGTGAACGGCAAGCCGGTCGGCCAGGGCTTGTTCAACAGCAATCCGGCGGTTCAGCTGAATTGCCCAACCACCATCAACGGTGTGCCGATCAACTGCCATCCCAGCTTCATTGCCGCCGGCGATTTTGACAACGATGGCTTCACGGATCTGGCGGTCACCGTCGCCACGCAACCCAAGGACAACACCTCTTCGATCCAGACATCCGGCCTGGTCGTTGCCTTCAAGGGCAATGGCGATGGTACCTTCGATTTCTCCAATCAGGTCACCGTCGGCCTCAACCCGCAAGGCATCGTTGCCGGCGACTTCAATGGCGATGGAATCCCCGACCTGTGTATCGCCGAAACCGGTTCGTTCAGCGTGCGCATCCTCACCGCGTTGGCGCCGCCACCAATCGATATCGGCGGATCGTGCCATCTCGGCCATCAGTGTGTGGCCCCCGAAGCCTGTGTCGACGGGACCTGCTGCAGCACGGCGACCTGTCCCACCGGACAGTTCTGCGACATTCCTGGTTCGGAAGGCACGTGTTCTCCGCCCAATCCGATTCCGCACACGTGTAGCGACGGCCACCAGTGCGAGAGCCAGTTCTGCGTTGATGGCTTCTGCTGCAACAATCCCACCTGCCCCAGTGGCCAATTCTGCAACAACCCGGACGGCATGTGCCATCCTCCGGCGGACAACGGTATTCCGTGCAACAGCACGGACCCGGCAGGTGGAGACGATCAATGCCTTTCTACTTTCTGCACCGACGGTGTGTGTTGCGACGAGGATCGCTGCCCGGCCGACCAGACGTGCAACGTTCCGGGCTTCGAGGGTTCTTGCATGGCGAAGCTGGGTCAGGGGAGCGCGTGCACTTCCGACGCGCAGTGCGCCACGACCTTCTGCACCGAGGGCTTCTGCTGCGGATCCCGCACCTGTCCGACGACTCCGGGACCGCAATCCTGCGCCATCCCCGGCAAAGAAGGCTTCTGCTCACTGGCGCCGACACCGACACCGACGGTGACGGCAACGCCGACCTTTACCCTCACGCCGACGCGGACGCTGACGCCGACGCCGCAACCCATCGGCTTGCCGTGCAGCGTTGGCGCGCAGTGCGTCGCGCCGCATGCCTGCGTCAATAACACGTGCTGCTCGTCGACCTCGTGTCCATCCGTACAGGGGACGCCGCAGCGCTGTGACATCTCCGACGCGCCCGGCACCTGCTTGCCGGTGAAGGGTCAGGGCGATTCCTGCGGTGGC
>CAZTDK010000801.1:0-3221 GCA_964611965.1 uncultured Binatia bacterium (SeqCode)
GGTCAAGTTGGCGGATAACCTCCTGTTCCAGCGGGCCCCGGCCGAGAGCGGAGAGAGGAGCACCATCCGCGTTGCAAACGAGAAGGACCACGCGTGCCACCTCCTGGCTCGCGCACGCTGTCGCCTGAGAAACTAACTGTATCGAGCCATCGCTCGCGATTAGCTGAGGTATGCATCGCAATACTCCTTCTCCAGTAGGTTGCTGATGATGAGGGAGTGTAACCGCACGCGGTCCGGCACGAGGTCAGGATTCGGTCAGTTTTCCCGCGCGCTCGCCTGGCAAAATCGTGGGTGTTCAGAGAGAATGACCGTCGGTCATGGGTGTCGAGGGGGCTACTGTTCTGGCGCCATTGCGGTTCGGGGAGTTTGTTCTCGATGAGGCGGGCTTCGCGTTGCACCGCAACGACCGCCTGGTTGAGATCGAGCCGCGGGCGCTGAAGCTGCTGTTGCACCTGGCGCGTAACCGGCAGCGCGCGGTGCCGCGTGCGGAGCTCGCTGCCATCCTCTGGCCCGACAGTGTGGTGAGCGAAACCTCCCTGAAAGAAGCCGTCAATCTGGCACGCCGCGCCGTCGGCGACGCGGCCGACACGCAAACCGTTGTCGCCACTTTACGCGGGCACGGGTACCGCTTCGTCGCGGCCGTCGACGAGGTGGAGGCGCACGGCGCTGCAAACGCACCGCTCGGCGAGCCGCCGCATTTCGTCGGCCGGCTGCGCGAGTTGGAAGCTCTGCGGGCCATATCGGCCGATGTCGGCCGCGGCACCGCCCAGATCGTGCTGTTGGAAGGCGAAGGCGGTATCGGCAAAACGACCCTGGTGCGGCGGTTTGCAGAGATCGCCGCCGCAGCAGGCTACGCCGTCGTGCGCGGTCAGAGTGACAGCGACTGCGGCGCGCCGTCCTACTGGACCTGGATTCAAGTGCTGCGTGAGCTGCTGATGCGGCCCGAGATCGCCGCCGTGCGCCGCTGCGCCCCGCACAGTCTGGGGATCGTCAAGCGGCTCGTGCAAAGGGAAGCGATCACCGAGCAGGCGGTCGTCGCCGCACACGATCGCCGCCTGTGGTTGTTCGACGATGTGACTGAAGTCTTGCGGCTCTTCGCGACTGCGTGCCCACTGCTGATCGTGTTGGAAGATCTCCAGGCGGCCAACGAGGACTCTCTATTGCTGCTGCGCTTTCTCGCCCGCCACCTCGACACCACGCGGACGATGGTGCTCGGCACGTTCCGGCGCGCGGCGCTCTCCGACGATCATGCGCTCACCGCCACATTGACCGAGCTCCGCCGTGTCCCCTGCTTTACGGAGATGACGATCGGCGGACTTGCGGAGAAGGACACCACGGCGCTGATCGGCCGGCACGTCGCGGCGCCCCTGGTGCGCGAGCTGCAGCGCCGTACCGGGGGGAATCCGCTCTTCTTGAAGGAGATCCTGCGCCACGCGTCGAGCCGGTTTGCACCCGACTGGTTCGCACGCGACGATGCGGCGGCGGTTCTGCAACGCGACTTGGCGCCGCCCGGTATTCGCGATCTGGTGGCGCAGCGCGTCGGGCGCCTGGACCCGGACACCCGGGCGCTCTTCGACGCCGCGGCGGTGCTGGGAGAGCGCTTTGAGCTGACCGACGTCGCCAATCTCGTCGGCTGGCGCGGCGCGGCGATCGACGATGACATGGAGGCCCTGCGCGCCCAAGGATTCTTCCAAGCCACGCGACACCCGACAGCGAGGCAGTTTACCCATCCCATCGTGCGCGAAGCGGCACTGGCGCTGCTCGCGCCACGTCGCGCCCAGCAGCTTCACGACAAGGCGGCCAAGCATCTGGAGCGCGCCGGCGCCGACGAGCGCGGCCGCCGCCTGCCACAGCTGGCCTACCACGCCTTCGCGGCCTTGCCGTTCGGATCGATCGGCCGGGCCGTTCGGCATGGCCGGGCCGCGGCGGCGCAGGCCGCGGCGCATTTCGCCTATGAGGACGCCGCGGCGCTCTATCGCGAGACGCTGGAGGCGGCCGCGCAGCAGCCGCGGACTTCGTCGCTGGAACGCGCCGAGCTGCTGGTCGCCCTGGGTGAAGTCGCGTCACGAACGGCCGACCAAACAACGGCGCGTGAGGCCGCGGTCGACGGCTTTCGGCTCGCGCAGCGCCGGCGGCGCCCCGACCTGTGTGCCCGCGCCGCTTGCGCGCTTGGTCCGGCCCTCCTGCCGCTGCGGCTCGGCAGTGTCGACGAGCAACGCGTCGAGCTGCTCGAAGAAGCATTGCACTTGATCTCGCAGCGCGACAAGGCGCAGCGCATCCGCGTGTACAGCGAGCTGGCGGTGGCCCTGTACTGGTCGCCCGATTCCCGCCGCTGCCTCGCCGTCGCCGAGACGGCGGTCGCCCTGGCGCGGAAGTTGGCGAAACCGGCGCCGCTGGCACACGCGCTCTATGCGCGCTGCATTGCGCAATGGCGGCCAAGTGCCGGCCGCGCCGACGCCGGGTCGGTGCGTGAAGCAATTCGTATTGCCGACCGCGCCGGCGAAGGAGATCTGGCAATGGCGTGCGCCGTGCGGCTGGGACACGTGCTCGCCGAGGCCGGCGAGCTCGAGGCGCTCGATCGTTTGACCGTCAATCTGGAGCAGCGGGCGGAGCGGCTGGGCTACCCGCAGGCGCGCCTCTGGCCGCTGATCTTTCAGGCCTCACGGCTCACGCGCCAGCGCCAGCTCGATGCCGCGGAGGCGGCGATCAACCGCGTGCGCGCCGCCGCGATGGAGGCCTGGGAGCCGGCGGCCGAATTTCTCCTTGGCTTGCTGCGCCTCGAACAGGGAACCTTCACCGGACTGCTGGAGGTCTTCGATCGCCTTGCCACTTGGGTGCCCGATCTTCCAGTTGAAGCGCCGCTGCCGCTGATCCTTGCCGGTGTCGGCGAGCTCGAGAGAGCTTCGCGGACCTATCAGCAACTCGTGGCTCGCCGGCCATGGGAAACCTCCGATCACATGGGCACGATCGCCTCGCTCACGCTGCTGGCCGCGTGTGCGGCACGCTTCGAAGATCCGCAGACGGCGAGCGGAATCTATCCGATCCTCGCACCGCATGCCGGCGAATATGCAGTGGTTGCCGGTGTGGCCGGTCTGCTCGCGCCGGTCACACACACGCTCGGCGAGCTGTGCGGGACCATCGGCCGCTACGACGAGGCGGTCGCGTACTTCGAGCGCGGCATCGAGGAGTGCCGCCGGGCCGAGCTGCGCAGCGACCTGGTC
>CAZTDK010000802.1:0-3218 GCA_964611965.1 uncultured Binatia bacterium (SeqCode)
TTCAGGAAAACGGGCGCCAGCGCGGGCGCGGTGAAATGGCGCAACGAGTTCAACATGCCGGCGCCGAGCGCGACCAGGCTGATGAGGAAGATGTACGGGAACACGATGCGGGTCAGCCTCACGGTCAGGGCAAATTGTGCCGGCGCGTCGACGAACCCGGGCGCAAAGAGCGCTGTCCACGTCGAGGCAAACAGCATCCCCACCCCGACCAGCAAGCTGAGACCGGCTGCCATGACCGTGGCCAACGCCGAAGCCGCCTCCGTGGCTTCCCGGCGCGAACGGTTGGTCAGGTAATCGGTGAACACCGGAATGAACGCCACGCTCATCGCGCCCTCGGCAACGAAGCGCCGCAACAGATTCGGCAGACGGAACGCAACAAAGAACGCGTCGGCCGCCATCCCGGCACCGAAGTAGTATCCGACGACGGCATCACGCACCAAGCCGGCAACGCGGCTGACGAACGTCAGCACCCCCACCAGCCCAGCAGCGCGCACGATGCGGCGGTTCTCGCTCATCGGCAGCCGCCGCCACGCGAATTGACCCTGCAGAACCCGTATGCTACGGAAGTGCGTTCGCAAAGGGGAGGAAACGTCATTGGCCCAACGTCATAAATCTGCAATCAAGCGGCATCGCCAGTCCGAGACACGTGCCGCACGCAATCAGGTGGTGCGCACCCATGTGCGTCGTGTCGTGCGCGAGTTGCGTGAGACCATCGCCAGCAAGGACACGGCAAAGGCCGAAACCATGCTGAACACGGTCATGAAGACCGTCGACAAGGCGGTCACCAAAGGCGTCCTGCACCGCAACAACGCCGCCCGGCGCATTTCCCGCCTCAGCCACCAAGTGGCGTCGCTGAAGGCGTCGTAAGCCCTCGCGTCTCGGCGCGTGCGGAGCGGCCTTTCCACGCGCGCCTGCGTCGTACACGTTCACCGGGGTCACGCGGCAAGCGGCGCGGGCGGGTCAAAACGTTTCCACCATCTGATTGTACACGTCGCGCGCCACCTGGCCGAACAGCCGCTTCAACGCTTGCTGGCGCTCAGTCTCGGCCAGTTGGATGTTGCTGAGCTGCGGGTTCTGCACGTTCGGTGCATCGAGTGTCCCTTGCTGAAACTGTGACGAGCTGCTGATCACCACGGGGGCACTGGCGCTGTATTCCTGAGTTTCCCGTAGGCCGTGCACCTGCCAGAGCACCTTGCCGTCATCGTGCCGCGTCAGCATCAGATCGATCACCACGGCAATCTGAAATTGCACGGCCTGGTCATTGGAGTCGAAGGCCACCGGCGTCACGCGCACGGTACGAATCGTCCCGCTGAGCACCGCATCACCAGCGGCCGGATCTTCTTCCATGTGAAAATGCCGGCGTATATAGACCTCGCGCTCCAACGCAAACGTCAGGGTCTTCTCCAAGCCCTGTTCGCGCGAGCGATTGTCGATGTGACCGACGCTGACCGAGTGCACGTCCGCAGGCAAACTGACCACTTCGCCGGCAAAATGATATCCGCAGCCGGTAAGCAGCAGACACAAAAGGCCCGTAAGGCGGCGCACCTTCACACAACCAGATTGACCAGACGACCCGGGACGACGACGCGGCGGCGAATTATCTTGCCGTCGAGATGCACCTGGACCGTCGCATCCGCCAGCGCTGCGGCCAGCACGTCGTCTTCGCTGGCTCCGCGTGCCACTTCGATGCGTCCTCTGACCTTGCCATTGATCTGCACCGGGACAACGACGGTGTCCTCCACCGTCAACGCCGGATCGAAGCTCGGCCAACGGCTCTCGAACAAGCTCGTCGTGTACCCGAGCCCTTCCCACAGTTCTTCGACGATGTGCGGCGCGAATGGCGCGACCATGAGCAGCAAAGCTTCGACCGTCCACCGATCCGCCGGCCCCAACGCCTTGATGTCGTTCAACAGCGTCATCAGTGCCGCAATCGCAGTGTTGTAGCGCAGGTTCTCGAGGTCGTCCTGCACCTTCTTGATGGCGCGGTGAGTCGCGCGGCGCAGCGCATCCGACAGTTTCGCGGCCGGATCCAACTCGCGCACCACACGCCACACGCCATCGAGAAAGCGGCGGATCCCAATGATGCCCTCGTCGCGAAAATCACCGCCTTCTTCGTAGGGGCCAAGGAACATCATGTACATGCGAAAGACGTCGGCCCCGTGCTGATCGAGGTACTGATCCGGGTTGACGACGTTGCCGCGAGATTTCGACATCTTCGCGCCATCCTTGATGATCAAGCCGTGGGCGCGGAACTTCTTGAACGGCTCCTCGAAAGGCAGCAGCCCGATGTCGTGCAGGGCCATGGTGAGGAAACGCGTGTACATCAGATGCAGGACGGCGTGTTCGTTGCCGCCGATGTAGGTATCGACCGGGAGCCACTTCCGCGTCAGCTCCGCGTCGAACGCCACGGCGTCACGATCGGCCGACGGGTAGCGCAAGAAGTACCACGCCGAGTCGAGGAAGGTATCCGACACATCCGTCTCACGACGCCCGGCTTTGCCGCATTGCGGGCAGGGCACCTCGTAGAACGAGCGCACGCGCGCCAGCGGCGCGACGCCGCTCGCGTCGGGACGGAAATCGTCAATATCCGGCAGCACCACCGGCAGGTCGCGCTCGGGCACCGGCACGATGCCGCAGGCATCGCAGTAGATCATCGGGATCGGCGGACCCCAGTAGCGCTGCCGGGAGATGCACCAGTCGTGCAACCGGTACTCGATGCGCGCCTCTCCCACACCGCGGCTCGCGAGCCATTCGGTGACCGCCGCGTTCGCCACCTCGACGGACAAGCCGTCGAACTGCCCGCTGTTCACGAGGTGCCCCGGTCCATCGTAGGCCTCCGCCAGCGGGGTCTCGGGAGTCTCCCCATCGGCGGCAATGACGCGGATGATCGGCAAACAAAAGACCTGCGCGAATTCGAAGTCACGCGGGTCGTGGGCCGGTACCGCCATGATCGCACCCGTCCCATACTCCGCCAGCACATAGTCGGCGATCCACACCGGGATCCGCGCCCCGGTTGCCGGGTTGACGGCGTAGGCGCCGGTGAACACCCCGGTCTTCTCCTTCACCGCTTTACGCGCCACCACGTCCATCTTGGCGACGCGCTCCCGATAAGCGGCAATGGCACTGCGCTGCGCCGGCGTCGTCAGCGTGTCGACGAGTGCATGCTCGGGCGCCAGCACCATATAGGTGGCGCCGAAGAGCGTGTCCGGCCGCGTCGT
>CAZTDK010000803.1:0-3209 GCA_964611965.1 uncultured Binatia bacterium (SeqCode)
GCTCACCGTTGGCATCGGATCTGCTTCGTTGGCATCCGATCTGCTTCTGCGACGCTTGAGGAGCTCAATTGCGTTGAGCCGGTGGGACAAACCAAAGCACGGACGGCAAACGAAAGAGCGGTGAAGAGCGCGTTTTCATGGTCGGGCGACGGCCGTTGCTCAAACGACAAGACCGAGCTGATGGTCCAGAGCCGCGCCCGGAAGATGGGCAGTCATGCACAATCGTGCCGTTCGCCTGGGCAAGACGGCGCCGCGGCGCGCTGGTGGCTCCGGGTGTCTGAAGGGTGAGCGCCTTGGAGATGAAACTTTCGAACCGTCAGACGGGTCGGGCGACACGCGCACCACTTCGTCGTCGATGCTGACGGTCACGACACGAGGTCAAACAGATCAGAAAGGATGCGTTCAGTGATGAAGCACCGTCGAGAGAGGACAAGCGGGTGGAGCGGAACCGTCGCATGGGTTGCGGGCGCGGCGTGCGCCGCCGTCATCGGCATGAGCCTGCGTGCCTTGGCGGCCGGCGACGTCACGGTGGGCTTCATCTACGTCGGTCCGAAAGATGACTACGGCTACAACCAGGCTCACCACGAGGGTGCGGAAGCGATCAAGAATACTCCGGGCGTGAAGATCCTCGAGGAGGAGAAGGTGCCCGAGACGCTCGACGTGCAGAAGACGATGGAGAGCATGATCAACCTGGACGGTGCGACGGTGCTGTTTCCAACCTCGTTTGGGTATTTCGATCCGCATCTCCTGGCCATGGCGAAGAAGTATCCGCAGATCCTCTTCCTGCACTGCGGCGGCATGTACGACGCCGCCAAGCACCCGGGCAACGTCGGCAGTTATTTCGGCTATATCGACGAGGGCCAGTATCTCAACGGGATCGCTGCCGGCTCCGCGACCAAGAGCAACAAGCTGGGCTTCGTCGCCGCCAAACCGATTCCGCAGGTGCTGCGGAACATCAACGCATTCACCCTCGGCGCGCAGTCGGTCAACCCGAAGGTGACGACGACGGTGATCTTCACCGGGGACTGGGCCGACCCGGTGAAAGAAGCCGAAGCCTCGAAGCAACTGATCGACGGCGGCGCCGACGTGCTGACCGCGCACGTCGACAGCCCCAAGGTGGTTGTGCAAACCGCGCAGGAGCGCGGCGTCCACGTTTGCGGATACCACACCAACCAGTCGGCCCTGGCTCCCAAGGCCTATCTGACCGGCGCCGAGTGGAACTGGGCCACGGTCTACAAGAACTACATCGACAAGATCAAAGCCGGCGAGATCGCCCCCGACAAGCCATGGCAGCATCTGGTACGTGGTGGGATGAAAGACGGGTTCGTAAAGATGTCCCCATATGGCCCCGACGTCTCGGCTGAAGCGAAGGCCAAGATTGATAGCGTCAAGGCACAGATGATGGCCGGAACCTTTGTGATTTTCAAAGGGCCGCTGACCGACAACAAGGGGAACATCGTGATCCCGGCGGGCACAGCCGAGGTGCAAACAGATCCGGTGCTCGAAAAGATGAACTACCTGGTGGCAGGCGTCGTTGGTGACACTGGCCTTTAACAGACTGCTGAAAAAGCGGGGAGCATCCTTCGAGAGCTTCAGGGTGAGCGGAAGATGTCACTAGAATCGGAGAGGGGATCCGCTCCTGCGGAGGCTCTCGAAGCATGGGGCGGGGTTGTTCGGCAGCCGGCTAAGCGCGGTGCGGGCGCGACCGGAAGATAGGGAACAGCCGTGCAATCAATGGACAGCATCGAGGGCTCACCCGTGCTGAGCCAAACAGCGGCAGGTCTGCTGAAGACGTCTCCAGAGCAACGGCGCGGCAGTCGGACTCGGTCGGTACGCGTCGCGCTTGCACCGCTGGCAGAGTCGGTGATCATTCAGGGTGGTGTGGCGCTGCTCTCCCTGATCATCTTCGGAATCTTTCTCGTCGTCGCGGCTGGGCAGAACCCACTGTCCGTCTACGCGGATATGTGGAAGGGCTCATACGGCACGCGCTTCTCGCAGAGCGCCTCGCTGGCCAAGGCGGCGCCTTTGATGCTGACCGCCTTGTGTACCGCCCTGCCGGCGCGGCTGGGAATGATTGTCATCGGGAACGAAGGCGCACTCCTGTTGGGTGGGTTGATGGGAGTTGCCGTGGCGCGGATCCTCGGGCCGGGCATGCCATGGGTGACGATTCCGGCGATGCTCCTTTTCGGGGGCATCGCCGGAGGTGTCTGGATCGCGATCGCCGGAGGCCTGCGCCAGTTCCGCGGTGTGAATGAAACCATCAGCACGTTGCTGCTGTATTACGTCGCGTTAGCGATCTTCAATTTCACCGTCGAAGATTTGATGCGCGATCCGACCAGCCTCAACAAGCCATCCACGATACCGATCGGCGAGGCGAACATGATCGGGGCCATTCCCCACCTTCCGTCCTGGTGTCCCGAGATGCACTGGGGGTTGGTGATCGGCATCGTCGTCTGCGCCGCCATGTATGTCCTGATGGACCACACGACCTTTGGGTTCGCGGCGCGCATCGTCGGTGGGAACGTGAAAGCGGCGCGGCTTCAGGGGCTGCCCATCACCATGATCGTGCTGACCACGTGCATGCTGGCCGGCGCGGCCGCCGGCATGGCGGGGGTGATCGAGATGGCGGTCGCCGAGGGCAAGGCGAACGCCTCGCTCAATGCCGGTCTTGGATTCGCCGGCATTCTCGTGGCCTTTGTGGCGCGCCAGAATCCGTTGGCGATCGTTCCGGTGGCGTTGCTGTTCGGCGGCATTACCGCGAGCGGTGGCCTCGTGCAGCGTCATTACGATCTTCCGGACGCCACGGTCAAGGTTTTCACCGGGATTCTCTTCCTCGTCGTCCTTGCCAGCGAGATGTTCGTTGGCCGCATCAAGTGGCTGCAATACAAGGAAGGAGAGGGTTGATGAATCCGGTGGACGCGGCGAACGGGCTGGCTCCGGCGGTCGGATTGTCGCCGGTTGCCGCGGTGTTCTTCGCCCTTGTCGGCGGCGCAATATCCTTGAGCACGCCGTACCTCTTCGTGAGTTTGGGCGAGTGCCTCACCGAGCGCAGCGGGCGCGTGAATCTCGGTCTGGAAGGGACGATGATCCTCGGCGCGGTCTCGTCCTACGCCGTGGCCTATCGGGTGGCGACGGCGAGCGTCGCCCTGACGTGGCTCGCCCCGTGGCTTGGGGTGTTCGTCGCGGGGCTGGTCGGCGTGGCGATGGGC
>CAZTDK010000804.1:0-3202 GCA_964611965.1 uncultured Binatia bacterium (SeqCode)
CCGAGGCCTACATCGGCTGGCATGTATCCCTACTGCTGCAACAGCACACCTACACCAGCCCGATGCACGGAACCGGAACCCCAATCCTCGACCACTCCGCGGTCGAGCTCGCCGGCGGCGTCAACTGGATGTATGCACCGATCCTTTTCCAACTCGGTTTCGTCGATAACGTGAGCGGCGTGGCGACCGACGCCGACTTCACACTGCTCGCACGACTCACGTACTTCCATGGTGGCTGATGGCGGATGGCTGCATTCGGCTCTTTAGCGATCGGCGATCGGCCATCTGCCATCCGCCATTTCCACAGCCAACGGTCGGAATTGCCGACTGACCCGTCGCCACTCGGCTTGCGACCGGCCTCCGCGCCCGGCTAAAGTTGCGTATCGCGGAGGTGGCGATGCCCTACATTCAGGCGGCAGAATTGTCTTATACCAAGGTCCGTGCGCTCGACATGAGTCGCACGATTTGTTTTCAACCCGTCAGTGCGCTGGAGGTGCACGGCCCGCATCTGCCCCTCGGCATGGACTACTACATGGCCAGGTGGATGGCAGAAGAGAGCGGCCGCCGCTTTGCCGATGCGCACCCGGACTGGACAGTCGTACAGTTGCCGGCCCTGCCGTTGGGCACCGATGAGCTGCCGCTGGCCGGGTCGATGAATGCCACGCAACGCACGGTCTACGGCGCGATCATGGCGCACGGGCAATCCCTGGTACGCGCCGGCTACCGGTACATCGTGCTCACCAACGGGCATGGCGGGCCGCGGCACGCCTCCTCGCTCGAACATGCCTGCCACCGCATCAGCAAGCGCCACGGCGTGCAGATGATCGTGCCGTCCAACCTGGCGCTGTACCGCATTGTGAAGGGGCAGCGCATGGAGCTGGTCGAATCGCTGCTCGGGCGCATGTTGAGTGACGCCGAACGGCGTGGCTTGCTCGCTGGTGAGCACGCGGGGACGTGGGAAACATCGTTCATGCTCGCCGAGAACCCCGAGCTGGTCGAGGCCTGCTACCGCAACCTGCCGACCGACGGCCCGCCGCCGTTCAAGCCCATGGCGCGGCTCGCGGAACGCTTGACGCGCTGGCGCACGCGCAACGGAACTGTCGCCGACACCGACACCGGTCTGCACCGAGCGCTGCACGAGCTGGCCGGTGGCGTCGGATGGCTGCTCAATGTCAACTACGGCTACGGCGGAGCGACGGTGACGTATCAAGGCGATCCGTCGGTCGCGTCGGCGGAGATTGGACATGTCTTTCGCGAGGTGATGGTCCGCGAGTGTCTGGCCATTACCGAAAGCGTGGTCGCCGGAGAAACCCGGCCCGCTGAGGTCCGCACCATGGCGTCGGATCATGCCATCATCCAGCCGCGCTTCTGGCCGAAAGTCGGCTTGGCCGCCGCCGCGGTTTTGGCGTTGATGCTGCTCTGACGGAATTGAACCATTGACGATTGGGGCATTGACGATTGGAAGGGCGGTCGGACAATGGCCAAATGACTCAATGGCGCAATGACTCAATTCTTGGTGATTGCCGATGAGCAAGCTTCTCTTCGGCCTTCATACCGGCCCGCAGAACTGCGCGTTGGACGACCTGCGGCGCGTCTGGCATCTCGCCGATCGCAGCGGTTTCCACTGGGTGTCGATTTGGGATCACTTCTACCCGGCGATGCTCATCCCGGGCGACGCCGAAGGGACGTGCTTCGAAGCCGTGTCCATCATGACCGCTCTGGCGGCGGAGACCCGTAACGTACGTGTCGGCAGCCTGGTGTATTGCATGGCCTATCGCCATCCGGCGGTGCTGGCGAACGCCATGGTCACGATCGATCACCTCAGCGGCGGCCGCCTGGAGCTGGGTCTCGGCGCCGGCTGGAGCCAGCTCGAGTTTGATGCCTACGGCATCCCCTTCCTGCCGATCAAGGACCGTCTCGATCAGCTCGAAGAAGGCGTGCAGGTCATCCGCGGCCTGCTCACGCAGCCGACAACAACTTTCACAGGCAAACATTACACGCTCAGCGAGGCGCGTTGTGATCCCAAGCCGCTGCAATCGAAGCCGCGAATCTGGATCGGCGGCATGGGTGAGAAGCGACTGTTACGCATGGTGGCGCAGTACGCCGACGGCTGGAACGTCGCCTTCATTGGGCCGGAGATGTATGCCCAGAAGAATCGGGTCTTGACCGCGTGGTGCGACAAACAGGGACGCGCGCCGCAGGCGGTCATTCGGACGGTCAACCTGGGCCTGGCGCTCGGCCGCACCGGCATCGAGGCGCAGCGCAAGCGCGACAACCTCAAGCAGCAGTTCGGCGCCGCCGCCAGCTTCCTCGAGCCGGGCATGCTCATCGGCACCCCGCAGGAAGTCATCGACCGCATCGGCGCATACGTCCAAGCCGGCGCCGAGTGGATCATCCTCGCCCTGCGCGCTCCGTTCGACATGGAGGGGCTGCAGGTGTTCATCGACGAAGTGATGCCGGCGTTTGGGTAGTTGAGACGCCCCACATCCTATGAGACCCATTGCGCTTGCTTTCCTCGTCGCGTTCATGGGCCTCAGTGGCCTCTTCCGCAATCGAGGACAATTTCAAGCCGCTGACATTCTTCGGCGCCAGGCGGCGGCGTGTCGCCAGTGTACACCGTGTTTCCCCAGTAGAAGTAAGCGTCCTATCCTGCGGATGCGATCGTTCATCCCGCATCCTTGCCCACGCCCGCCGCGCATGGCAAGAACACCGTCCAGGTCCTGGCAACTTCTTCGTTCAGCATCTGACCTCGACACGGACTGAGAGAACGCATTGATGGCACCCTCGGTTCAAAATCCCGCGACGAGTGACGCGCTCGACCGCTGGCGACACCTCATGACACTGGCGGCGCTGGTAAAGGCGCTGGCGCCGTGGGAATTCATGGACGAGACGCAGAATTTCGCCGTGCAACTGCCGCCGCCGCATGAGGTGGGACTGGTGAGTGTCATGGGCGCATCCGGGGAGCACTTTGCCGTGGCCCTCTACCTCGGGCGGCGCGCGATCTTCGACTTCTGGGCCCTGTTGGCGGACGAGAACGGCACCGAGCCGGAGGTGGTTCTGGAAATCGACCAGCTGCAACTGTCCTGGGAGGACCGCGCCCTGCTGGATCACCGCGATCGGCAGCTGCTCGCCGCTCTGGGAGTGAAGCCGCGCGGCGCACACGCCTGGCCGATGCTGCGACGCTACCGCGCCGGCTACATCC